>NZ_JACHTO010000011.1:0-51719 GCF_020135895.1 Campylobacter sp. 2457A
ATAAATAAATATAAGCAAAATTTGTTCCAAGCTTATTTTAACTATGATTTTAAATTAAACTTTTCACATATAATTTTAAATTCATAAAAAAACTTAAAAAACAATAAATATTTTTTTTCATTTTTTTAAACTTAAAGCGCTATTTTATAGGATTTTCATAAGAAAATCACATTGTGAAAACTTTGTGAATAAAATGTATTTTTTTAAGATCTTAATTGGATAATTTATCTCTTATAAGTTGTAATTTCGGAGCAATAACAAATTGGCAATAACTTTGATTTGGATTTTTTGCAAAATAGTTTTGATGATAGGATTCTGCGGAATAATATTTATTTAATTTATAGATTTGAGTTGCTATAGGTAAAGAGTAGTTATTTTTTATCTTTTCAATAAAGTTTTTAATTAGAATTTCATCATTTTCATTTTCGTAAAAAATTGCAGATCGATACTGAATTCCTATATCAGCACCTTGTTTATCTATGGAAGTAGGATCATGAATTTTAAAGAAGATGTCTAAAATTTCTATAAGAGAAATTTCTACATCGTTGTAGTTTAGTTTAACAACTTCAATATTGCCATCACCAGAGCATACGCTTTCATAGGTTGGATTTTCAGCCCCTCCTGTATATCCAACTTCGCTATATACAACGCCTTTAATGTTTTTAAATACAGCTTGTATGCACCAAAAGCATCCACCACCTAAAATAATACTTTTCATATTTTCCTTGATATTAGCCTAAAAAAGGCTAATAATTTATTTGTAATTTTTGATCGCTTTTTCTAAAATTTCAATTGCAGCATCTGTATCTTTGAAATCTTGCACTTTCACCCATTTATTTGGTTCAAGAATTTTATAGGTTTCAAAGAAATTTTTGATTTTATTTAAGGTTGCTTGAGGCAAATCGGTATAAGATTTGATATTATCATATCTTGCATCAATTTTTGAGCTTGGAACAGCTAAAAGTTTTTCATCCATTCCGCTTTCATCTTCCATGATTAAAACGCCAATTAAACGGCAAGGAATAACAGCTCCAGCTTGGATAGGATACTCATTTAAAACCAAGATATCAACAGGATCGCCATCATCAGCTAGGGTATTTGCGATAAAACCATAATTTGCAGGATAAAACATCGCACTTGCCATCACGCGATCAACCATAATAGCGCCACTATCTTTATCGATTTCATATTTGATATTTGATCCATAAGGAATTTCGATTACAGCATTGATTTTATTTGGGATATCTCCAATTTTGATTCTACTTAAGTCCATATTTATTCTCCTTTAAATGCTTTGAATTTTTTTAATTAATTCTTTCATATCTGCAACAATAGGTTCTATTGTGCGTTCTCCATCGATAATAAAATGAAGTTTTTTATCTTGATAAAATTTTTGAATTTCTTCTAAAGGCTCGGTATAAACTTTCATTCTATTATAAAAAACTTCTTCATTGTCATCAGCTCCGCGATTTCTACCTAAAACTCTATCTTTAGCCACTTGCTCGCTTACGCGTACCTCGATCACGCCTTTAAGCTCTATTTCGTTTTGAGAGCTTAAAACTTTATCAAATTCCATCATTTGTTCAACACTTCGCGGATAACCATCGATAATAATTGTTTTTGTTGGAGCGTTTTTAAGTGCTGAAACAATAGTATTTACAACCACATCTAAAGGAACTAAATTTCCTTTAGAAATAAAGCTATCAATTGTTTTTCCAAGTTCACTTCCACTAGCAACTTCTTCTCTTAATAAATCACCTGTTGAATAATGAGTAATATTAATATCTGATTGAGCTATAAGACTTGCATCTGTAGTTTTTCCACTTCCAGGTGCCCCTATGATTAAAAATAATTCTTTCATTTTATATTCTCCCTTAATTTGATTCCTAATTCTCTTAAAGCTTCTTTATTTGGTTCTGATGGTGCGTCTGTCATAAGACATTGTGCTCTTTGTGTTTTTGGAAAAGCGATAACTTCTCTTATGCTTTTTGATCCAGTCACTAGCATGATAAGTCTATCTAAGCCTATGGCAATACCACCATGAGGTGGAGCTCCAAAACTTAAAGCATCGAGTAAAAATCCAAATTTATTTCTTTGTTCATTTTCATCGATATTTAATTTTTTGAAAACTTTTTGTTGGATATCGTTTTTATGAATTCTAATGCTTCCACCACCTAATTCTACGCCATTTAAAACCACATCATAGGCAATAGAATAAATCTCTTCAATATCTTCTTCATCAATATTTTTTGGCATAGTAAAAGGATGATGCATAGCTGAATAAGTTCCATCATCGTTTTGTTCAAACATAGGAAAATCAACAACCCATAAAAATTCTAATACATCAGGATTGATTAATTTTAATTCTTCTGCAAGGAAAATTCTAAATCTTCCCATATAATCAAGAACGGTTTTTTTAGCTCCAGCTCCAAAAAAGACAACATCTCCAACTTCTAAATCACAGCGTTTGCTAAGTTCTTGTAAATCAGCTTCATCAAAAAATTTACAAAGTGGACCCTTAAGACCATCTTCTTTAACTTGTATAAAGGCCAAACCTTGTGCTCCAAATTTGCGAACAAATTCTTCAAATCTTTGCATTTGTCTTTTTGAAAAGATAGTGTCTCCTTGTGGAACGCGTATAGCTTTGATACGATTTTTCTTTGTATCTTTAGCGATATTTGAGAAAATTTCATTGTTAGATTTAGCAAAGATATCGATTACATCTATAAATTTAAGATCAAATCTCAAATCAGGTTTGTCACTCCCATAAAGCTCCATAGCTTCTTTATATTGCATGACTTTAAAAGGGGTTTTGATTTCTTTTCCACAAGCCTTGAAAATGTCTTTCAAAAAGGTTTCACCAACCATCATAACGTCTTTTTGTTCGCAAAAACTCATTTCAACGTCAATTTGGGTAAATTCAGGCTGGCGATCGGCTCTTAAATCTTCATCTCTAAAACATTTTGCGATTTGAAAATAACGATCAAAACCACTACACATTAAAAGTTGTTTAAATAATTGCGGACTTTGAGGCAAGGCATAAAATTCACCTTGATGAACGCGAGAAGGGACAAGATAATCTCTCGCTCCTTCAGGTGTGGCTTTAGTTAAAATAGGGGTTTCAACTTCTAAAAATCCCATATTAGCTAAAGAATTTCTAGCCGCTATACAAGCTTTAGATCGTAAAGAAAAATTTTCATAAAGTTTAGGACTTCTTAAATCTAAAAATCTGTATTTTAATCTTAATTCTTCATTAACGCTTTCATCGGCGATTGCAAAAGGAGGAACCGCGCTTTCATTTTCTATAATGAGTTTGCTAACAACAACTTCGATTTCACCGGTTTTTAATTTAGTATTAACAAGTCCTTCTCCGCGAGGACGAATTTTGCCTTCAGCAATAAGCACAAATTCATTTCTAGCACGTGAAGCGATTTCGTGAGATTCTTTGCTATCATTTGGATCACAAACAAGCTGTATGATACCGCTACGATCTCTTAAGTCTATAAAAATGACTCCTCCGTGATCGCGGTAGCTATTGACCCAGCCACAGAGTTTAACTGTTTCTCCAACATTGGAAATTCCCAAGTCTGTATTGTAATGACTACGCAATTTTTTTCCTTGAAATTAAAATAATTATTTTAAAATTATAGTATTTTTATTCTTTTGCTTAGCTAAGTTTTGTTATAATTTTTCCATGCAAAACAAAATAGATTATAAAAATATTAAGAAAGTAGGGCTTGTTGTTCGTTTTAATTCGGATCTTGATAATGAAATATGTATTTTAGAAAATATTTTAAACAAATATAATGTTGAACTTTTGCTTTTAAAAAACTCTAAAAATCCGAATTTATCACATTATGATATTGATGAGTTGTTTAAAATTTCTGATTTTATTATTTCTTTGGGTGGCGATGGAACTTTGATTTCTGTATGCCGCAAAGCTTGGGAATATCATAAAGCTGTTTTGGGAATTCATGCAGGACACTTAGGTTTTTTAACGGATTTTAAAATTGATTATGCGGAGGAATTTTTTCAATCTTTTTTTTGTGGTGATTTTAAAACGGAAAATCCTTTCTTGCTTAGTGTCAGTTTAAAGCAAAAAAATGGTCAAAAAATAAAAAATTATGCTTTTAATGACATTATCATAAAAAGGGAAGATCAAGCTTCTATGGCACATATTGAAGTTTATCATCAAGACAAAAAATTTAACGAATATTTTGGAGATGGATTGATCGTTGCTACACCTGCTGGATCAACCGCTTATAATTTAAGTGCTAATGGTCCTATAGTTTATACTTTAGCTCAAGCCTTTATCTTGACTCCAATTTGTTCTCATTCTTTGACACAAAGACCTATTGTATTGCCTAAAGGATTTGAATTAGAAATTAGAGCAAAAGGATGTATGTTTTCCATAGATGGGCAAGAAAATTACAAAATGGATGATTTTAAAAGCATTAAAGTGGGTTTAAGTCATAAAAGTGTTACTTTGATTCGTCCAAAAAATCGAGATTATTTTCAAATTTTAAAAGAAAAATTAAATTGGGGAAGTTAATGATCAATAGAATTTTGATAAAAGAAAATTTGGGTTTTAAAGAAGCAAAGCTTGAAATTTCAAAAGGACTTACTGTTTTTACTGGGCTTAGTGGAGCTGGAAAATCTGTGTTATTTAAGGGAATTTTATCCGCTTTTGCTCTAAGCGATAGTGAAGCTAAACTTGTAGAGTTAGAGCTTGATGATGAGTTAAATTTAGAAGAATATGGAATAGAAAGCGAAGAAGAAAATGTTTTTAAGCTTTTAAAAGAAAAAAATACAAAATATTTTATTAATAATCAAAGCATCGCTAAAAAAAGTTTGCAAAATTTAAGTAAAAGTTTTATTAAATATCTTAGTGCCAAAGAAAATAATGAATTTAGTAATGAAAAATTTTTGAGAATTTTAGATGCTTTGGAGATACAAAATAATCCTCAATTTGAAAATTTCTTAAATGAATTTAGAGAAGATTTTGCTAATTACACTCGATTTTCTGAAGAATTAAATCAAATTTTAGATGAAGAAAAAAAAATCGAAGAATTAAAAGAAGTGGCAAGCATTCAAATTGAAAAAATTCAAAGCATTAATCCAAAAATAGGGGAATATGAAGAATTATTAGAGCTTAAAAAAAAGCTTTCTAAAAAGGATAAATTAGATGAAGCGTGGCAAAAGGCTAGTGTAATTTTTGATTTGGAAAAAGTCGTGATTGATGCTTTAAATTTAAGCGATAAAGATCCGACTTTTTTTAGTGAATGTTTAAATGAGTTGCGTTTGATTTCAGAAAGTCAAAAATTGGAAGATTTTGATTTTGATATTGAAAAAATACTTGATAGGATAGAAAATTTATCTTTTTTAATTAAACGTTACGAGAGTATTGAAAATGCACTAGAAATTTTAGAGCAGAAGAAAAAAGAACTTGAGCATTATGAAAATCTAAGTTTTGAAAAAAAAGAGCTTGAGAAGAAATTTGAAAAAGCAAAAGACAAAATAGAAAAAAGTGCAAAAATTCTAACCCAAACAAGAAAAAATAATCTAGAACAATTGCAAAATTGCTTAAATGGATATCTAAAAAATCTTTACATGAAAGATGCTATTTTAAATTTGGATGAAAGTAAAATGATATCTTCTATGGGCAAAGATGAGATTAGTTTAAATATCAATTTGGCTAATTTGAAAAATTTAAGCTCAGGAGAGCTTAATCGTTTAAGACTTGCATTTATAGCAACGGAGTGTAAAATTTTAGGTCAGGGCAATGGGATATTATTTTTAGATGAAATTGATGCTAATTTGAGTGGCAAAGAAGCGATGAGTATCGCTAAGGTTTTAAATGAACTTTCAAATTTTTATCAAATTTTTGCTATTTCACATTTACCGCAACTTTCTTCTAAGGCACACAATCACTTTTTAGTTGAAAAAAAAGGTGATGAAAGTTTTGTCAAAAAACTGAATCAAGAAGAGAGAATCAAAGAGCTTGCTAGAATGGTAAGTGGGGAAAAGATTAACGATGAAGCTTTAGAATTTGCTAAAACTTTGTTTAAGTCTTAAGCGGATTTTTTATTTAAGCATGTTACAATTTTATCCTTACATTAAAATTAGCTTTAATTTTTAAGGTGTGTTAAATTTATGGATAAAAAAATTTTAATTGTCGATCATAATAAAATGCTTGGAAAGCTTTTGGCTAAAAAAATCCAATCGACTTTAAATTATGAGGTTGATATTGTTTTTAGTTATGCGGAGGCAAAAGAATTATCTTCTAATAAATATTTTTTAGTTTTTGCTGAATTATATTTACCAGATGCTCCAAATGGAGAGGTAGTAGAGTTTCTTTTAGAAAAAAAATTACCCGTGATTGTTTTAACCGCTAATAACGATAAAGAAGTAAGAGATGACTTTTTAAAAAAAGATATAATGGGTTATATTTTTAAAGAAAGCAGTACTTGTATTGATGATATTATAAATTCTATATCTAAATTAGATCAGTATTCTGGAACTAAAATCATTTTAGCCTTAAGCAAACTTCCTGAACGTAATGAAATTAAAAAGATCCTTACGCAAAGACGTTTTAATGTTTTAGCTGCTGCTCATGGAGAAGAAGCTATGAGTTATTTAAATGATAACAATGATATACGCCTTATTATTGCAGATGTTAATATGCCAGTTATTAGCGGAAGCGAACTTTTAGATGAGGTTAGAGCTCGTTTCAGTGAAGATGAACTAGGAGTGATACTTTTAGGCGATAAAAATGATACTTTAGAGGCTGATTTATTTAAAAATGGTGCCAATGAATATTTAATAAAACCGATTAAAAGAGATAGTTTTAATTCTCGTTTGGATCGATGTTTAACTTATATGGATAATATGAAATTTTTAAATACCTATAACAATCTTGATCCTATTTCGGGTGTAAAAAATTATGAAGCTTTAATGGATGATATTGAAGCGTATTTTAATGAAGTTATGATTAAAGAAGAAGATTTTGCTTTGGCTTTTTTAAATATTGATGATTTAAAATCTTTAAATGAAAGATATGGTTTTGATGCGGGTAATGAGATTATTAAAATTTGCGCCAATGAAATTGTAAATGAAGTTAAGGGTAGGGATATAGTAGGAAGATTTAGTCCTGAAAAATTTTGTATTTTATTAAAAAATATTTCTCACGAAAAAGCTGTTAAAATTTTATCTCGCATCCGTGTTAATATAAAAAAAGTTGGAATTTTGATTAATTTAGATGAAGTGTTTTTTACTGCTTCTATTGGTGTAGTTTTTGGTAAAAACAAAGATAAATTTGACCATTTAGCTGAAAAAGCATCTAAGGCACTTGCACAAGCAAAAACCAACGGTAAGGATCGAGTGGAAGTATGTTCTTAGATCTTGAATTTAAAGATAATTTAAAGATTATCGACACCCATTGTCATATTGATAGTGATGTTTTTAAGGATGATTTGGATGCACTTTTAACACATTCTTTTAATAATGGGATTGAAAAAATAATTATACCTGGTGCACATATTAAAGATCTTCCTTATGCTGCAGAATTAGCGCAAAAATATGATAGAGTATATTTTGCAGCTGGAATACATCCTTATGAAATTGATAATTTTGATGAAAACATTTTAAGACAATATTTAAAACAAGAAAAATGCATAGCGGTAGGCGAGTGTGGATTGGACTATTTTCGTTTTCAAAGCGATGGTTTAAAAGAAATAGAGCATCAAAAAAATCTTCAAAAACATTTTTTTAAAATTCAGCTTGAATTAGCAAAAGAGTTTAAAAAGCCTGTGATTATCCATACACGAGAAGCCAATAATGATACCTATGAAATTTTACATCAATATTCTAAGGATCTTGTTGGTGGAGTTTTACATTGTTTTAATGCGAGTGAACATTTACTTCGTCTTAGCAATGAAGGTTTTTATTTTGGAATAGGTGGAATTTTAACGTTTAAAAATGCTAAGAAATTAGTGGAAATTTTACCTAAAATTCCAAGGGACAAATTACTCATTGAAACTGATGCGCCTTATTTAACTCCAGAGCCTTATCGCGGGAAGAGAAATGAGCCTTTGCTAACTCAATTAGTGGCTAATAAAATGAGTGAAATTTTAAATTTATCAAGAGAAGAGCTTTTAAAAATTTGCTTGGATAATTCTAAAAAATTATTTTTTCAAGGTGGTTTATGAAAAAAATATTATTACTATTATTGTTTTTTAATTTTCTTTTTGCACAAATTAATTCTCCAGAATTTTATGAAAGACAGATAAAAATTTTAAGAGATTTAGATATAGAGTCAAATTTTATCAGTAATTTAGTTTTTGTTCAAAGTCAGCAAGATATAAAATCAAAGCATACTAAAACTTTGATTGACGGAATGCAAAATTTTTCAAAAATAACTCCTATGATTCGAAAAATAATATCTGAAGAAGAAGTTCCTGAAGAAATTTTATATTTAGCTATGGTTGAATCTGGTTTAAAGGTTAATAGTGTTTCTAATGCTAAAGCTGTTGGAATTTGGCAGTTTATGAAACCTACGGCCAAAAATTTAGGACTTAGGGTAGATGCTTATGTTGATGAAAGACGGGATCCTGTAAAATCAACTTATGCAGCCATTGATTATTTAAAAAGAATGAAAGCAGAGTTTGGTAAGTGGTATCTAGCTATTTTAGCTTATAATTGCGGCAATGGAAAATTGCATCAAGCTATTAAAGAGGCAGGCAGTGATGACTTAAATGTTTTGCTTGATTCAGATAAAAAATATCTTTCTTTAGAAACTCGTAATTTTTTGCGTAAAATTTTAACCCTTTCATTTTTGGCAAATGATAGGGATTTTTTATTAGCAAAAGATGCATCTTTGGTAAATTATGCTTTAAGTAATGATTTTATTAAAGTGGATGCCCCATCTTCTGTCTCGTTAAAAGATATAGCTAAAAATTTAAATATAAGTTTTGCTACTTTTAAAAAATACAATCCTCATTTTAAGCATAATTTTACGCCGCCAGGCAAAGGATATTATATGTATATTCCTTTAAATAAAGTGGCTTTTTTTGACAAGTATTTTAAAGAAAATAAACTTGCAAAAGTTGATACAACTATACCTATGACCAAAGTTTATACCGTAAAAGCGGGAGATTCTTTATATAAAATAGCGAAAAATCATCATGTGAGTATAGATAGTATTAAAGAATTAAACCGTATTTATAAAAATCGTTTAAGTATTAATCAAAAAATTATAATACCAATAAAGGAGAACAAAAATGCAAACATTAAGACAGCTCAAAGCGACTCTAAAAATTATTCCAATTTTATCCGTCATTAGTATTTTTACGGGTTGTGGAATAGGTAATTTACTTTCAGAATCAAGTAGTGGTGCTCAGGTTTATTACCCGAGTAATGATTTTAAAAGCAATCCTAGTTCTTCAGGCGGTAAAGGCACAATGAAGCCTTATACCATAAATGGAAAAACTTATTATCCAACTGTGGTATCTGTTGGAGAAACTGCTGATGGTATTGCTAGTTGGTATGGACCAGGATTTCATGGTAAAAAAACTTCAAATGGTGAAATTTATGATCAAAATGCATTCACAGCAGCACATAAAACTTTACCTATGAATACTATTTTAAAGGTTACAAATTTAAACAATAATCGTCAAGTTACCGTTCGTGTAAATGATCGTGGTCCTTTTGTAAATAATCGTATTATTGATTTATCTAATGCGGCTGCAAAGCAAATCGATATGATACACAGTGGAACGGCACCAGTTAGACTCGAAGTTATAGGATTTGGTTCTTCAAATTCTGGCAATAATGTCGTTCATTCTAATGTAAATTATGGCAACGGTGGAGAAATTTCAGGCAATGGTCAAATTTATGAGGGTGGAAATTTTATGGTTCAAATTGGTGCGTTTAAAAATCCAGAAGGTGCAAGAACTATAGCTTCAAGATATAAAACTTATAGAACTTATTCTTCGACTATACGCACAAGTACAGTGGATGGTTTAAATCGAGTTTTTTTAACCGGATTTAGAAGTGAAGAAGAAGCACGTGATTTTGCTGCAAGTGGAGCATTTGCTGGAGCTTTCATAGTAAGAGAATAAAATGATAGAATTAATTTTTTTAGATGTGGATGGTTGCTTAACAGATGGAAAAATCATCTACACTTCAGAAGGTGGTTTTATCAAAGAATTTAATGTTAAAGATGGTGCAGCGATTGAAGCTTGGATAAAACTTGGCAAAAAAATCGCTATCATTACAGGTAGAAATTGCCCTTGTGTAGATAAAAGATCTAAAGATTTAAAAATAGATCTTTTATTCCAAGGAGTTAAAGATAAATTAACTTGCGCAAAAGAAATTTTGCAAAAATTAAACCTTGATTTTTCTCAGTGTGCAGCTATAGGGGATTATTTTAATGATAAAAATCTTCTTGAAAATGTGGGTTTAAGCTTTAAGCCAAAAGATGCTCATAAGGATTTAAAGGTTGATGTGATTTTGGAAAATAAAGGCGGAGAAGCCGCTGTAGCAGAAATGATAGAATATATCGTGAAAAAAAATAATATGCAGCAAGATTGGAATAAAATTTGGCTATAAAAAGTTTTGGTATCCTTATCGCTCTTTTTGTGATTACTTTTGTGATTTTATGGCTTCAAGATCCTTATTCTTTAGATATTAAATCTTATTCTTTAAATTTTAAAAATATTGAAGCAAATCATTTAAAAGCTTATGATATCAATCAAACAGCAATTAAGTCTTATTATAAAGCTAATTCTTGGGTAAGATATACTAATAGAGATGAATTTGATAATTTCACAAATTATAATTTGGATTTTAACTTAAGTGCTAATAAGCTAGAACTTTTGGGTCAAAATATGGATAAGATAAAATTTGAAGGAAATGTTACATATTTAGGATCTAATAATGTTAAATTTATTGCTGATGAAGTAGAGTATCAGCCAAAAAACAAAATTTTAAGCACAGATACAGGTTTTAAGGGTTTGATTAATGGAAATATTGTTAATGGAAAAATTTTACAATATGATACAAAAAACAAAATTTTGCAAATTCAAGAGGTAAATGCATGTTTGCAAGAAAAATAATTTTATTATTCTTTTGTATAAGTGTATCTTTAGCGACTAAAATTGAAGTAAAAGCTTTAAATTTTTATTCCGATGAGAATAAGGGAGAAAGTATACTTAGTGGCGATGTTGAAGTTAAAAGGGGAGAAGATATTTTAAATGCTGGAAAATTGATCATCTATACTGATAAAAATCGCAAACCTATACGGTATGAAGCTACGCAAAATCCAAAATTTAAAATTAACCTAAAAGGCAAGGTTTATAAAGGAGAGGGGGATAAATTAATTTATAATGTTGTTGATGATACTTATGAAATTGATGGAAATGCATATATCAATGAACCAATCAACCATCAAAAGCTTTGCGGAGATAAAATTATCGTAGATAGGAAAAAAAATATTTATAAAATACAAAGCAAAGACAATAAACCTGCACGCTTTGTATTTGATTTGAAACAAAAATGATTATTAATGCACGTTTTATCACCTCTTTGGCAAAATTTGATATCAATTTTGCGTCTAATTTTAGTGAAGTTGCTTTTTTAGGAAGATCAAATGTTGGCAAAAGTTCTTTAATTAATTCTTTGTGTAAGCAAAAAAATCTTGCTAAAAGCTCTTCAACTCCTGGAAAAACTCAATTGATAAATTTTTTTGAAGTTTTATGTCAAAAAGATGAGGATAAATTTAATATTCATTTTGTAGATTTACCTGGTTTTGGTTATGCTAAGGTTTCTAAAAATTTAAAAGAAGAATGGAATGTTCATTTAGATGAGTTTTTAAGATTAAGAACTTCCATAAAGCTATTTATTCATTTAATTGATTCAAGACATACCGATTTAGAAATTGATAAAGGATTGAATGATTATTTAAAAGGATTTTTAAGACCGGATCAAAAAATTTTAAAAGTTTTTACAAAATGTGATAAATTAAATCAAAGCGAAAAAGCCAAACTTAGAAATAATTTTAAAGATGCAATTTTAATTTCAAATTTAAATAAATTTGGGCTTGATAAGCTTGAGAATGAAATCATTAATCAGGTTTTGGGTTTATAAATGATAAAAAATTATAGAGTAAATATCAATGGTGGGTATATATTTTTAGGTTTTTTTTATATTGTATATCAAATTTTAGGATCTATTTTTACCTATACACCTTTGCTTTATGGTTTATTTTTTTGCTATATGATTTATCTTTTAGAACAAAGTCAAAAAACCTTTAATAAACTTGATTTTCGGTGGTATTTTTCTTTATTTTTTTTGTTTTTTACAGATATTACTTATGATTTTTTTATTTTTTCATCTTGGATTGCCTTTGCTCTTTTTTATTATATTTGTGCTGATTGGATTAAAACGAGTTTGAAAATGGAAAAATTGATACCTGTTGCATTTGTTCTTTGTGCTTATTTTTTCATTTTTCTTTTGGATTTTATTTTTTCTTATATGAATAATCAGCATTTTAAAACATTAAGTTTTGGATATTTAATATCTATAGCAATTGAATGTTTTTTAGCTTATGTCTTTTTTAGAGGTAAAATTTAATGCGTATGCGTTTGGTTGTTGGTTTTATACTTTTATTTTTTATTTTTTTATTAAGTCGCATTTATTATTTGAGTATAAAGTCTAATGTATATTATGAAGAGCTTGCAAAGCAAAATGCCATAAAAACTCAATTGATAGCTCCTAAACGTGGGGAAATATTTGATCGAAACGGCACACTTTTGGCAGTTAATGACTTAGGATATAGTATTTCTTTAAAACCTTATTTAAGTCTTAAGAAAAATAAAATCAGTATTTTAGAAAAAGAATTAAACAAATTGCAAGGTTTTTTTCCGGATTTAAATGTTACAAAATTATTACAAATTTATAAGAAAAATGATTCATATTATAATCAAGATTATATACAAATTGTAGATTTTATATCCGCACAAGAGATGATGAAACATTATTCAGTGCTTAATTTGGATGAAAATATAAAAATAGAATCTACCGTGCAAAGAAAATATCCTTATGGAAAATTAGCCTCTCATATTATAGGTTATGTTGGAAAAGCTAATTTGCAAGATATAAAAGAAAATGAAATTTCTAAATTGACAAATTTTATTGGAAAAAGTGGTATAGAACGTTATTATAATGATGTTTTACAAGGAGTCAAAGGAGAAAAAGTTTATAAGGTTAATGCCTTAAATCAAGAAGTGGCGCAAATTTCTTATACTCCTCCACTTTCAAATGATATACATTTAACTATTGATATACAATTGCAAGATTTTTTGACTAATATTTTTGAAAATAATGCTGGAGCAGCAATTATTATGGATATTAAAGATGGATCTATTTTGGCAGCTGGAAGTTTTCCAGAATACGATCTTAATCCTTTTGTAACGGGAATTTCTTTTAAAGATTGGGATGAGCTTTCTAATAATCTTGATCATCCTTTTACAAATAAACTTATCAACGGATATTATCCACCTGGCTCCGTTGTTAAGATGGGTGTTGCTTTGGCTTTTTTAAATTCAGGAAATATTACGCCTTCTACTCAATTTTTTTGTGGGGGTAGTGTGGAGCTTGGAGGAAGATTATTTCGATGCTGGAATCGATCAGGGCATGGAAACGTGGATTTAAAACATGCTATTAAATCAAGTTGTGATGTTTATTTTTACGATGGAGGTTTGCAAGTTGGTATCAATCAAATCAGTCAAACTTTATCACGCATTGGTTTTGGTGCAAAAACTGGAGTTGATTTGCCTAATGAATTTGTAGGTATTTTACCGAGTAGAGAATGGAAAATGCAAAGATATAAGCAAAATTGGTTTCAGGGTGATACTTTAAATACGGCCATAGGTCAGGGAAATTTTTTAGCAACTCCTATGCAAATTGCAAGATATACAGCTCAAATTGCTAAAGGTGAACAAGTTTTACCTCATTTTTTACAAAGTATAGAAAATAATAATACTAAAATTGAAAATAAAACCCATGATAATCAAGAAATTTTTACCTTATTTGAAAAAAGTCAACTTCCTTATATAAGGGATGCCATGTATGCTGTGGCTAATGAACAAGGAGGAACAGCTTATCGTTATTTGCATAATCTTGGTGTAAAAGTAGCTGCTAAAACAGGAACTGCACAGGTGGTAGGATTTTCTCAAACAGATCGCAGTAGGGTGGATGAAAAACAATTACAATATTATACAAGATCTCATGCATGGCTTACTTCTTATGCGCCTTATGCAAATCCGAGATATGTTGTAACTGTTTTACTCGAACATGGAGGTAGGGATACTACCTCTGGGGAAATCACTGCAAAAATTTATCAAAAAATGATAAGTTTAGGTTATTTTAAATAACTTGAAGTTTTTAACAAAGCTAATCAATAGTTTTTGTTTTGTTTTTTAGCCATTTTAAAACTTTAGGTTCATTTTTTAGCCTTATGGCAAGTTTATCATAAACTTTTTTATGATAAGCATTTAGCCATGATTTTTCATCTTTATTGAGTAAAGTTTTATCGATGCATTTTAACTCAAAAGGACAAAGAGTTAAGGGTTTAAAGTATAAAAATTCTCCATAATCTTTATTTTTTAGATTTTTAACTTTGGTATTTAAAACTAAATTTTCAAGCCTAATGCCCCATTTATCTTTTTTATATATTCCTGGTTCTATAGAGGTTAACATTCCTTCTTTGGCTTTGGTTTTTTCAAGGACAGGTGCAAAATAAGATAGGGTTTGAGGACCTTCATGGACATTTAAAAAATAGCCTACCCCATGGCCGGTTCCATGCATATAATCAAGCTGATTTTTCCATAAAGGCGCCCTTGAGATCGCATCAAGTAAAGGCATAGGAATATCTTTTGGAAAAATAGTACTTGATATGGCTATATGTGCTTTTAAAACAAGAGTATAATCATAAATTTGCTCTTTGCTAACTTTTCCTATGACAACAACGCGAGTTATGTCTGTAGTTCCATTTTCATATTGAGCACCAGAATCTATGAGTAAAAGTCCATTATCTTTAATATAAGAAAAATTCTCTTTTGTTGCCTTGTAATGAACACAAGCCCCATTAGCATTAAAACCTGCTATGGTTGCAAAGCTATTGCTAATATAATAAGGACTTTTTGATCTAAATTCTGTTATCTTAAGATCAATATCAAGCTCACTTATGCGTTTATTTTTTTTAATATTTTCTTCTAGCCAAGTAAAAAATCTACACAAAGCAATTCCATCTTCTATCATAGCATTTTCTATATGTTTGATTTCTTTTTGAGTTTTGATTGATTTTAAATATGTGCTAGGATTAATTTCTTTTATGATTTTTACACTTTTATGAAGATATTGAATCAATAAAGCTGTTGTTTTTGTTGGTTCTATGAGTAGGTTTGTATCGCGGAGTTTTTGAATTTCTTGATAAATTTCACAATAATTTTTAATGTAAATTCCATCTTGATTGAGTTTTTTTTCTAGCTTTGAATCAATTTTATTTTGATCAATAAAAAGCAAAATTGTTTTTTGACTGATAAGCAAATAACTTAAAAATACAGGATTGTATTCTATATCGTTTGCTCTTAAATTCGTAATCCAAGCGATATCATCAAGCGAAGAAATGAGATGACCCTGCGCGTTTAAATCTTGCATTTTTTCTCGTATTTGTTTGATTTTTTCTTGACGAGAATGACCGCAGTATTTAATCTTGTGCTCGTAAATTTTGCTTTTTGGTAAATTAGGACGGTCTTGCCATAAAGGCGAAATCAAATCAATGTGTTTTAATCTTGCTTGGCAATTTGTTTGCAAATTTTCAAATAAATTTAAAGACAAGAGAGAAAAATCAGTGCCTAGAATTTCATTGTTTTTAAGATTTTCTTTTAACCAATTTAAAAAAGTGTTAGTATGATCTTGTTTTTGAAGTTCTATAGAACTTCCTTTTAATTCTTTTTCAGCTTGAAGCCAATATCTTCCATCTGTCCATAAAAAAGCTTTTTTATGGGTAAAAATCAAGGTTCCAGCCGATCCTTTAAAACCGCTAATGAAAGTTTTATTTTGATAAAAATCTGGAAGATATTCATTTAAATGAGGATCTGAACTCAAAATCAAATAAGCATCTATATGATTTTTTTTCATTAAGTCTCTAAGTCGTGTGATCTTTTGTTGGTATAAATTCATTTAATTTCCTTATTAAGATATATTATTGATATTTCAAGATTTAATTCTAGTTTTAAGCTTGTTAAATTTTGCATTTCAATGATATTGATTTGATAATAAAAATTTGAGTTTTCTAAATCTTTTATAAAAGACAATAAAGCATTAAAATTTCCATAAGTTTTGATAAAAATTTTATAGTGATTGATATTGTTTTTTTGAATTTTTGTCTGTGAGATTTTTTTTATTTCGATTTTGTTATTTAAGGCTAGTGTTTTGATATTTTTTAAATATTGATCATATTTTTTTTGGAATAAACTTAAGTATTGCTCATAAATGAGTGTTTTGTTTTGAATTTGTTGTAGTTTTTGATTTGATATTTGTATTTTTTGTTCTAAATTTTCATTAGCAGCTTGTTCTTTTTTAATATTAATATTATGAATGAAAATATTATGATTAAAAAAAGAATTTACAAATAAAGGTTCGATTTTAAAAGCTAAAAATATAGCGAACAATATTATAATGATAGCAATAAGAAGTTTTTCTCTTAGATTTAAATTTTCTAAAAAAAATTCTATTTTATCCATGGATTAACTCTAAAATAATTTGATGTAATGCATCGTTTTTGGATATAAGCTTCAATTCAGTTTTTAAATTTTTAAGAGCGTGAAGATAGTTTTCCTGATTGTTAAATTGTATGATAATGTTATAATCTTTTAGTTTTAAGCTAGAAATTCCTAGTGAGTTTTGGTTAAGCCAAATAAAGATATTTTTTAAAATCAAAGTTCTATCTTTGTTTGGTTTGAAATTTTTTACAATTTCATTGAGTTGATTAAAATTTTGATCAAGAAGTATTTTTTTATCATAAAGAGTTAAATTTAAGTCTTTGAGTTTTTTTTCCAAGATTTTATTTTTTTCTTTTTCTAGCTTGTAAAGCTTATCTTGAGAGTTTTTATTTTGAGTTTGCAAGTTTTTATTCTCTTGATAATTTAAAAAATTAGTAAAAATTAAAATTCCACTCGCACTAAAAAAAATGAATAAAAATAAAAAAATTAGTTTTAAATAATAAGAAAAAATTTTCTTACTTGTTTTAATAAAATTTGCATTTTTATCTAAGATTGGCATACTTAATTTTGCGAGTTTATTTTCATTTTGTTCTAAAATTTTACAAACTATTGCTTTATTTTTTAATTCTTTTATCAAATCATTATTTTCAAAACTGATTAAAATTTCACTTTCATAGTATTGTAAAAGTTCTAATATATGTGTTTTTTCTAAAAATAATTCTAAGTTTTGTTCATATTTGAATTTTTTAAAAGCTTTAAATTTATCTTGTTCATAAAAACATAAATATATTTCATCTAAATAAAGCTCTAGAAAGCAAAAATTATTTTTTTCAATCAAATTATTTTTAAATAAAGGTTTAAAAATGAAGGCTTTGGGAAAACAAGCGAGGCATTTGGGTAAATTTTCAACTCTACTTAAAAAACAGTGATAAATTTCATCTTGTTTTAAAAATGCTATTTGGTATTCAAAAGGATTTTTTATGTCACATTCTTTGATTATTTCTTCAAATAGTCTATCTTCTTCAAATCTGCCATTTTTTTGGATATAAATGAGTTTTTCAAAACTTACAATTTCAATTTTATTCTTCATAATTTAACATTTTTTTTAAAAAATCCTCATCTTTTTGCCAATTCTTTTTTACCACTACATATAGTTTTAAAAGAATTTTATTTTGAGCTAGTTGTGTAATTTTTATCCTAGCATCTTTGCCTATACGATTGAGAGTTGATCCATTTTTTCCTATAAGCATGGCTTTGTGAGAATTTGTATCTGTAATGATTTGAGCTTCGATAATGATAAGATTTGTTTTTTCTTTAATTTTATTGATCATTACTTCGGTGCAGTAAGGTAATTCTTGACTTAAATTTTCATAAATGCTTTCAAGTATAAAATCCCTATAAAGCTCTTTTTGACTGCTTGGAGTTAAAAAATCAGGATCATAAAAATATTCATGTTCGTCTAAATATTTTACAATTTCATCAAGCAAGGTTTTTTTATAAGTCTTTTTTTTGCAAGAATAAGGAATGATAGCCTTAAAATACTCGCTAAATTTAGCATAATCGTTAAGTTTTTTTAAAAGAGTGGCATTATCGGTTAAATCAACTTTGTTTAAAACGATAATATGAGGAACTTTTGGTTTTAATGTTAAAAATTCTTCATAATTTTTCAAATCATCAAACACGCTTGCCACAAACAAAATCAAATCACAATCTCCCATGGCTTTTATAGCACTTTCAATTAACATTTGATTTAAGGTTGCATTACTTTGATGTAATCCAGGAGTATCAATAAAAATAATTTGATCTTTTTCATGCATCACTATGGCTTTGATTTTTCGCCTTGTGGCATTTTGTTTATGGGAAACTAGGGTGATTTTTTCTTCAAGCAAGGAATTAACCAAAGCACTTTTTCCAGCATTGGTTCTTCCTATGATGCTAACAAAGCCGCTTTTCACAAAATATACCTAGCTAAGTCTTTATTTTCTATAATGTCTCCAAGTTTTTCTTCGACCATTTTTTTATCAACGATAAATTTCTTACCTGCGTATTCATCAGCCTCAAAACTTAAGTCTTCAAGAAGTTTTTCTATCACAGTGTGCAAACGTCTAGCACCTATATCTTGCATTTCTTCATTTGCTTTAGAGGCTATTTTTGCAATTTCTTTTATAGCTTCATCATCAAATTCAAGTTCTAATTTTTCTGTTTTTAAAAGTTCGGTGTATTGTTTCAAAAGTGAATTTTTAGGACGGGTTAAAATTTCATAAAGAGCTTTATCGTCTAAGCTATCAAGTTCAACCCTTAAAGGAAAACGTCCTTGAAGTTCCGGGATTAAATCACTTGGCTTGCTTAAATGAAAAGCACCCGCAGCGATAAAAAGTATATGATCAGTCTTTAAGGTTCCGATTTTAGTTTGAACGCTAGATCCTTCAACGATTGGTAATAAATCTCTTTGTACTCCTTCTTTGCTTGGATCTTGTCGATTTGAATTTCCGCTTGAAACGGCTATTTTATCGATCTCATCTATAAAAATAATCCCTTCATTTTCTGCTCTTTTTAAAGCTTCACTTTTTATGCTTTCTTGATCTAAAATTTTATCTCCAGCTTCGTTTCTTAAAGCGTTTTTAGCATCTTTGATTTTCATTTCTTTTTTGACTTTTTTACTTCCTACGCCAATAACCTTGACAATATCTTGCATCGCTCCCATTTCAGGTGGCAAGTTAGGATTGGTATCGAACATGCTTTGAGAAATTTCTATTTCTATATTGCTTTCATCCAAATCCCCATTTCTAAGTTTGGTTCTCATTTTTTCAAGGCTGTTTTTATATTCTTCTTGCTTTTCATCACTAATGCCTTTTGGTAAAGGTGGCAAGAGTTTTTCTAAAATTTTATTTTCGATAAATTCATCGATTTTATCTTTGTTTTTTTCTTTTTGTTCATTCTTGACCAAATTTAAAGCTGCATTAGCCAAATCTCTTACCATGCTCTCTACATCACGCCCTACAAAGCCCACTTCAGTGTATTTGCTAGCTTCAATTTTTATAAAAGGAAAACCCATCATTTTTGCAAGTCTTCTTGCAATTTCGGTTTTACCAACTCCAGTTGATCCTATCATTAAAATATTTTTTGGCATAATATCATCTTGAAGTTCTGGGCTTAATTGCATTCTTCTATAACGATTTCTTAATGCTATGGCAATGATTTTTTTAGCTTTTTTTTGACCGATGATATAATCATCTAAGAATTTGACTATTTCTTTTGGCGTTAAGTTCATTTTTCATCCTCTATTACATAGGTTTTTATATTTGTATTGGTATAAATGCAAATTTCTCCTGCAATTTGTAAGCTTGATTTTACTAGTTCTTCTTCATCTAAAGAAGCGTGTTTTGCTAAGGCTCTTGCAGCTGAAAGCGCATAATTCCCACCACTACCAATCGCTGCGATCTCTCCATCTTCTGGTTCTACTACATCGCCAGTTCCCGAAAGTAAAAAAATGTGATTTCTATCAAGCACTAGCATCATGGCTTCGAGTTTTCTTAAGTATTTATCTTTTCTCCATTCTTTGGAAAAATCTATAGCGGCCTTCAAAAGATCGCCTTTAGAACTTTGTAATAAATTTTCAAACATATCAAAAAGATTAAAAGCATCCGCTGTACTTCCTGCAAAACCTGCCAAAACTTTGCCATTGTTAAGCTTTCTAATTTTAACGGCATTGCCTTTTAAAACAGTATTTCCAAAGCTAACTTGCCCATCTCCTCCGATTACGGATTTATTTTTACCCTTATAGGCTAAAATCGTAGTTGCGTGAAACATAATTATTCTGCCTTTATATCAATTTTAAAATTTGCATGGATTGCATGGCCTAATTTTACACTGATTTCATGAATTCCAATGCTTTTTAAAGTATCACATTCTAAACTTTTTTTATCAAGTTCTATATTTTTTTGCTCTTTAAGTGCATGAGCGATTTCATCTTTTGTAACCCCGCCAAATAAGTTGCCATTGGCCCCAACAGGTTTAAAAATTTCAAGGGTGATTTTACTAAGCTCTTCTTTTAATTTTTCTAAATTTGCGATCTCAAAGCGTAAATTTTCAGCTTCTTTTTTCTTATCACTTTCATATTTTCTTAAAACTTCAGTAGTGGCAGCTTTAGCTAAGCCTTTTCCAATTAAAAAATTTTGTCCATATCCATCTTTGACTTCTTTAACTTCTCCGGCTTTTCCAAGCCCTTTAACATCTTTAATCAGTAATACTTTCATCGACATTCCTTTTTTAAGCTTTAACTTAATTTTTGTCTTATTGTATCTAAAATTTGTTAAAAGAAAGGTTTTTAATGAAATTTAATTGCAGCAATACAAGCAAAATATGTTCCAAAATTTGTTTTTTTTTGCTAAAATTCATTCCTATGAGAGTGGATAAATTTTTAAATGTGGTTAATATCACCAAAAGACGAGCGATTTCTGAAGATATGTGTAAAAGCGGAGTGGTTAAAATTAATGATAAAGTCGCTAAAGCGAGTAAGGAAGTGAAAATAGGAGATATTATTAGTTTGCATTTTATGCAATATACTCAAGAATATAAGGTTTTGGCCATACCTTCCACTAAAAGTATTCCTAAAAATGCTCAAAATCAATATGTGGAAAAATTATGAAAGAAATGATTTTATCTAAAGAAGAATTAGATCAAATTTTTTCTTATTTGCCTTGCGATGGAGTGGTTTTGTTGCAAGGAGATTTAGCTAGTGGCAAAACTAGCTTAGTTCAAGCTTGGGTTAAATTTCTAAATTTAAGCGATCAAGTTACTTCCCCAACTTTTTCTATCATGCAAAAATACCAAAATGAAAATATTTGTGTGTATCATTATGATATTTATCAGCAGGGCTTAGATGGGCTTTTAAAGAATGGCTTGTTCGATAATTTATTTGAAGAAGGTTTGCATCTAGTAGAATGGGGAGATGATGGGTTAAAGGAAAAATTACTGCAATTTGGAATTTTAGCTACAATTGTTAAAATCAGCGTTAAAGAAAATAAAAGAAAGTATGAAATTTTATGAGTAAATTACAAATCATCAATCTAGAAAAAATCATAAAAAAAACAAAAATTATACAAGATGTATCATTAGAGTTAAATAGTGGCGAAGTTGTTGGACTTTTAGGGCCAAATGGAGCAGGAAAAACCACTACTTTTTATATGATATGTGGTTTAATAACTCCAAGTAATGGAAAAGTTTTGCTTGATGGTGTGGATATTACGAAAGAACCATTAAATAAACGCGCTAGAGAGGGAATTGGATATTTGCCACAAGAAAGTAGTATTTTTAAAGATTTAAGCGTTGAAGAGAATTTGCTTTTAGCGGCACAAATTTTTTATAAAGATAAAAAAGTATTAAATGAAAAAGTAGAGCAAATGCTTGAGCTTTTAAGCATAGAACCGATTCGCTTAAGAAAGGGTTTGAGTTTAAGCGGCGGTGAAAGAAGGCGTTGCGAGTTGGCAAGAAGTTTGATGTGTGAGCCTAAATTTTTACTTCTTGATGAACCATTTGCCGGTGTTGATCCTATAGCGGTTTCTGAAATTCAAGCTTTGATTAAAGAACTTAAGAAATTAAATATTGGAATTTTAATTACTGATCATAATGTGCGTGAGACTTTAGCAATTTGTGATAGGGCTTATGTGATTCGTTCTGGATCCTTATTGGCAAGTGGAAATGCTGAAGAAATTGCAAACAATAAAGATGTAAAAAAATACTATTTAGGAGCGGAGTTTAAACTCCTAGATTAATGTTAAAGCAAAAGATTACTCAAAGCGCAAAAACAAAAATTTCCCAAACCTTGCGCTCGTGGCTTCCTATTTTACAGGCAAATATAGAAGATTTAAAAGAGAATTTGGACAAATTTGCAGAAGAAAATCCTTTTTTAAATATTCAAGATGCGATTAAAACCTCTGAAAAAGGAAAGAGTTATTTTGATTCTTTTTATAAAAACAATACAAATTCAGCTATGGTTGAAAGTATGGGTATTGGTAAAAAAAGTGTTTATGAACTTTTAAATGAGCAAATTATCCCTCCGCTTTTTCCTACAAAAAAATCTCAGGATATTGCAAATAAAATCATAGAATGTCTTAATCATGAAGGGTATTTTGAATACGATCAAGAAGTCATGCAAGATATTGATGAAAAGGATATTGAAAGCATTAGGATGCGTTTTAAGTTTTTAGATCCTATAGGTGTGGGTGCTAAAGACTATAAAGAAGCTTTTTTATTTGCTCTTGAAAATGAAAATATAGATGAAGAACTCTATGATTTTTGCAAAATGCTTATATTGGATTTTGAAAATATTCAAAATTATACGAAAGAAAAATTATACACTCAAGCAATTTCTGTGATAAAAAAATTCAGCATTCCTCCTTTTTTGGAATATTTTGAAGATTCTCAAGCTATCATTCCTGATATTTTTATTTTTCGAGAAAATAATGAAATTAAAGTAAAAATTAATGATGAGTATTATCCTGAAATTTCTATTGAAACAGATGGAATTGACCATGAATATTTAGCACATTACATTAAAGAGGCTAAAAATTTAGTAGATGCTTTGGCTATGAGAAAAGCAACTTTATATAAAATTGGATTGATGATAGTAGAGCACCAGTATGATTTTTTTGTGGGTAAAGATATTAAACCTATGACTTTAAAAGATATTGCAGAAGATTTAGATCGCAATGCTTCTACGGTTTCAAGGGCGATTGCAAATAAATATTTAAGCTGTGAAAGAGGATTGATTCCTTTAAAAGATTTTTTTGCTTTTGCTCTTGATGAAGAAGGAGAAACTTCTAATGCGAGTGTAAAAGATTTTATCGCAAATTTGGTTAAAAATGAAAATCGCTTAAAACCTTTAAGTGATAGTAAAATTTTAAAACTCATACAGGATGAATTTAAGATCGATATTGGGCGTAGAACGGTTACTAAATACCGAAAACATCTCAATATCGCAAGTTCTACAGATAGAAAAAAACTTTACGAACTTGAAGGATAAGTTTTTTAAAACTTCTTATATTTAATTTTTATTTATATTATTTAATAAATATTATCTTTTCTTTTTAAATTATGCTACAATGAAATTATTGATTTTTATAATTTAAAAAGGAATTAAAATGGATTTTTTAACAAATCTTAGCGAAGGGTGGCAATTTTTTATTCAAATAGTGGTAGTGCTTATTTGTCTTTTTTATGGTGCTAAAAAAGGCGGTATAGCTCTTGGTTTATTAGGTGGAATAGGCATTTTGATGCTAGTTTTTGTTTTTCATATCCAGCCTGGAAAACCTGCGATTGATGTTATGCTTACTATTTTAGCTGTAGTTGTTGCTAGTGCGACTTTGCAAGCAAGCGGTGGCTTGGATGTTATGCTTCAAATTGCTGAAAAAATTTTAAGAAAAAATCCTAAATTTTTAACCCTTTTAGCTCCTTTTGTTACGTGTTTTTTGACAATGCTTTGTGGAACAGGGCATGTGGTATATACTATAATGCCTATCATTTATGATATTGCCATTAAAAATGGCATTCGTCCAGAACGTCCTATGGCAGCAGCTTCTATATCTTCACAAATGGGAATTATTGCAAGCCCTGTTTCTGTAGCGGTTGTAAGTTTAACAGCTTTGCTTTTAAATACTTCTCATAAATTGGCCGGTTTTGATGGCTACATTAATTTACTTCAAATCACTATACCTAGTACGCTCATAGGTGTTTTATGTGTGGGAATTTTTTCTTGGTTTAGAGGTAAAGATTTAGATAAAGATGAGGTTTTTCAAGAAAAAATAAAAGATTTGGAATTTAAAAAATATGTTTATGGAGAATCTAAAACGCTTTTGGGGGTTAAATTGGCAAAAAGTAATTGGGTTGCAATGTGGATTTTTATCCTTGCAATTTTTTCAGTAGCTATTATTGGAATTTTTGATGATTTAAAACCCAATTGGGGTCAAAAAATGGTGTATCAAGCACACATTGATAATACAGTAGAATGGACTTTAAGTGGAGGTAATAAGGCTGTAATTGATCTTAAAAAATTAACTTCTAATATAAAAGATCATTCAGAAGCGATTGTAACCATCCCTCAAAAAGATAAGCTTGGAAATCCAAGTTATAATTACATTTCTATGGTGTCAATCATTCAAATGTTTATGCTTTTAGCGGGCGCTTTGATGATTATTTTTACAAAAACAGATGTAAAAAAGATAGGCTCTAATGAAATTTTTAAATCCGGTATGGTAGCCCTTGTGGCAGTTTTTGGAATTTCTTGGATGGCTGATACGATGTTTGCAGTCCATACTCCTATGATGAAAGCTTTATTTGGAGATATAGTTAAAGAGCATCCTTGGACGTATGCTTTAATGCTTCTTTTAATTTCAAAATTTGTTAATTCTCAGGCAGCAGCTATTTCTGCTTTTGTTCCTTTATCTTTAAGTATTGGTGTTGAACTAGGTGTGATCATAGCTTTTGCGGCTGCTTGCTATGGGTATTATATTTTGCCAACTTATCCGAGTGATTTGGCTACTATACAATTTGATCGATCAGGGACAACTCGTATTGGTAAATTTGTGATCAATCATAGTTTTATTTTACCTGGACTTATTGGCGTGGTTTCTTCTTGTATAGCGGGTTATTTTATAACAATGATGGCAGGATATCTTTAGTTTGAAAATAATAAAGCAAATTATAAGGCTAGCAAGGATAGAATTAAAACCCTTTATTGTAAATGATTTTTATTAAATAGGATTTTATGAATGATCTTTTTATTGATTTTAAGTTTATTGCTTGCTTGCTATCTTTTTTATGCACTTTTATATCCTGAAAAATTCTAAAGGAATAATATGTTAGAAATTGTAATAGTACTTCTTATAGCTTTTGGTTTATCTTTAATTTTTGGACGATACTTATATAAAATTGCTAATTTTAAAAAAACTATTTTTGATTTTATTTTTAATCCTATAGATACTTTTATTTATAAAATTTGCGCTATCGATAGAAAAAATATGACTTGGAAACAGTATTCTTTTCATTTGTGTATTTTTAATCTTTTGGTGGCTATTTTTTCTTTCATTATTTTTTTATTACAAGATAGATTTTTTTTAAATCCTAACTCTATCAAATCAATGCCGCTAGATTTGAGTTTGAATACCGCTATTAGTTTTATTACTAATACTAATTTACAGCATTATAGCGGGGAAAATGCTTTAAGTTTATTTTCTCAAAGCACAGGAATTTTGCTTCCTATGTTTGTTTCTGGCGTGAGTGGATATTGTGCTTGTATGGCTTTTTGCAGGGCATTTTGTGGTATGCAAATGGGAAATTATTATGAGGATTTTACTCGTGTGATGACACGTTTAATACTTCCTTTGAGTTTTATTATTTCTTTGATTTTTATTTCTCAAGGTGTAGTGCAAAATTATTATCCAAATTTTAATCTTGTAACTTTAGAAAATAAAATTCAAACTATAGCTACAGGTCCTGTTGCTGCTATTGAGTCTATTAAACACTTAGGAACCAATGGTGGAGGATTTTTTGGAGCTAATTCAAGTATGCCTTTTGAAAATCCTAATGCTTTAACCAATCTTATACAAATTTTATCCATGATGTTAATTCCTAGTTCTTGTGTTGTAGCCTTTGGATTGATGATTCATTATAGAAAAGAAAAACAAGGTTTTGCTTTGATGGGAAAACAAGGCGGAGTTATCTTTGGAGCTATGGGTATTATTTTCTTAATTTCTTTAATTATTATCCATTATAGTGAAACTCTTCCAAATCCTAATTTATCTTCTTTAGAACTTAATCAAACTTTGGGAAATTTAGAGGGAAAAGAATTAAGATTTGGGGTCAATTCATCCAGTTTATTTAGTGCTGTTACAACGTCTTTTACAACAGGAAGTGTTAATAATATGCATGATAGTTTAAATCCTTTAAGCATAGGAGTTACTATGCTTAATATGATGCTTAACGTTGCTTTTGGCGGTGATGGTGTTGGGCTTATGAATATGATGATTTATGTTATTTTGTGTGTATTTATTTGCGCCTTGATGATAGGAAGAACTCCGGAGTTTTTAGGAAAAAAAATAGAAAGTAGGCAAATGAAACTCATCGCCTTAGCTATTTTGATACATCCTTTATTGATCCTTGTTTTAAGTGCTTTGGGAGTAATTTTTGCAAAAGATAGCATCACAAATCCTAGCTTTCATGGTTTAGCTCAAATTTTATACGAATTTACATCCGCAACTGCAAATAATGGATCTGGGCTTGAGGGACTTAAAGATAATGATTTGTTTTGGAATTTAAGCACAGCTTTTGCAATGTTTTGCGGGCGTTATCTTATTTTGATTATACAATTAGCAATTGCAGGATCATTTTTAAATCAAAAAACCCAAGAAAATAATACAAATACCTTAAAAACAGATACTTTGACTTTTATGTTTGTTTTAATTTGCATTGTTTATATTTTTGCGGCATTAACTTTTTTTCCAGTGCTGACACTTTCTAGTGTGGCTGAATATTTATCTTTATGGTATTAAACAAGGAGAACTAATGTCTAAAAAACAAAATAAACTTATCACAAAAGAAATTTTAAGCACAGCAATTAAAGGAGCATTTTTTAAATTTGATCCGCGTTTTATGATTAAAAATCCTACAATGTTTATGGTAGAAATTGGTTTTATTATCACGCTTATTTTAAGTTTTTTTCCTAGTTTATTTGGAGGCGATCATCAAGAAAGAATTTATAATATTTTAATCACTTTAGTTCTTTTTATTACTTTATTGTTTGCAAATTTTGCAGAAAGTATAGCCGAGGGTAGAGGAAAGGCACAGGCAGCCACTTTAAAGCAAAGTAAAAAAGACTTTAAGGCAAGAGTGATTAAAAATGATGGCAGTGAAGAAATGCTAAGTGCTAGTAAATTAAAAATCGGAGACATCGTTCTAGTTAAAGCAGGAGAACTTATACCTAATGATGGAGAGGTTATCGAAGGAGCGGCTAGCGTTGATGAATCGGCAATTACTGGAGAAAGTGCGCCTGTGATGCGTGAAGCAGGGGGTGATTTTTCTTCTGTAACTGGAGGAACAACGGTTTTAACAGATTTTTTAAAAATTAAAATTTTAGTCGGTGCTGGAGAAAGCTTTTTGGACAAAATGATCAATTTAGTTGAAGGGGCTGCTCGTCAAAAAACACCCAATGAAATCGCATTAAATATTCTTTTAATTGTTCTTAGTTTAAGTTTTTTAATCGTTGTGGTTAGTTTGTATCCTTTTATAGAATTTTTAAATGTTAATTTGCCTATTTCTTGGCTAGTTGCTCTGCTTGTATGCTTGATCCCTACTACTATCGGGGGACTTCTTTCAGCTATAGGCATAGCAGGAATGGATAGAGTAACTCGTTTTAATGTGATAGCACTTTCTGGAAAAGCCGTGGAGAGTTGTGGTGATGTTGATACCATGATCTTAGATAAAACAGGTACGATCACTTTTGGCAATCGTTTGGCTAATGAATTTTATGAAGTTCAAGGAGTAGATAGGGAGCGATTGATCCATGCTTGTTTATTATCTTCTTTAAAAGATGAAACTCCAGAAGGAAAAAGTATTGTTGCGTTAGCAGGTAAAATGGGATATCAACGCGATCAAGAAGAAATTCAAGAAGTGATCGAATTTAGTGCTCAAAATAGAATAAGTGGGGTTAATTTAAAAGATGGCACTCAAATTCGCAAAGGGGCTTTTGATACGATTAAGGCCTATATTGATGAAATGGGTGGAGAAATTCCAAGTGATTTGGAAGCAAAAGTCATGCAAATTTCAAATCTAGGTGGAACTCCTTTAGTGGTAAGTCAAGATAAGGAAATTTTAGGAGTAATTTATCTAAAAGATACTGTAAAGCCAGGTCTTAAAGAACGATTTGCAAAATTAAGAAAAATGGGCATAAAAACACTTATGTGCACAGGAGACAATCCCTTAACAGCGGCTACAATAGCCAAAGAAGCCGGACTTGATGGTTTTATAGCAGAATGTAAGCCAGAAGATAAAATAGAAGCTATAAAAAAAGAACAAGCTGAAGGTAAAATTGTCGCAATGACAGGAGATGGCACTAATGATGCTCCAGCACTCGCACAAGCTGATGTTGGTATAGCGATGAATTCAGGAACTGCAGCTGCTAAAGAAGCTGCTAATATGATTGATCTTGACTCTAATCCTACAAAAATTTTAGAAATTGTTGAAATAGGCAAAGGTTTATTGATCACTAGAGGAAGTTTGACAACCTTTAGCATGGCTAATGATATTGCTAAGTATTTTGCCATTTTACCAGCTATGTTTAGTGTGGTTTTGCCACAGATGCAAATTTTAAATATTATGCATTTAGCAACTCCACAAAGTGCTATTTTATCAGCATTGATTTTTAATGCTGTGATTATTCCTTTGCTTATACCTATTGCTATGCGTGGTGTTAAATTTAGACCTATGAAAAGTGAAATGTTACTTTTAAGAAATTTAGGGATTTATGGAATTGGAGGGGTGATCGCTCCTTTTATTGGTATTAAAATCATCGATATTCCTACGGCTTGGCTACTTGGAATTTTAGGAGTTTGATTATGATTAGAACTTTGCTTAGTTTTTTTATCGTTATGCTTGTTTTGTGTTGTGCTATTTATCCTTTTACATTAAATGAGATAGCTAAATTTGTTTTTCCTTATGAGGCGAGTGGAAGTTTAATCGATGAAAATGGACAAGCTACACTTGATGTAAATAAAGCGGTTGGATCAGAGCTTTTAGGTCAAGCTTTTAACAAGCCTTATTTTTTACATGGAAGAAGTTCAGCTGTAAATTATAATACAAGTGATATTAATCAAAGCAGTGTTAATTCAGGTGGTTTTAATTATGCTATGTCTAATCCTGCATTAAAAGAGCGCATGATAAAGGATTTAAATCAATTTTTAAAGCAAAATCCAAATGTTTCAAAAAAGGAAATTCCAATTGATTTATTAAGTGCTTCAGCTTCAGGATTTGATCCACATATTAGCAAGCAAGCAGCATGGATACAAATTCCTCGTATAGTCAAATTTTCAAAATTAAGTAAAAATCAAGTAGAAAAAATCATCAATAATAGCACACAAGATAAATTTTTAGGTATTTTTGGTGAGATGAAAGTTAATGTTTTAAAAGCAAATATAGCTATAAATAAGGCCATGAAAAAGAGTAAAAATGCAACGACAAACACCCGAACAAATTCTTAAAAAATTTGAAGTAAAAGCTAAAGAAGAGGAAAAAAATAAATTTGCTAAACTAAAAATATTTTTAGGTTATGCAGCAGGATCTGGAAAGACCTATGCTATGTTAAGTGAGGCTAGAAATTTATTGCAAAATGGAGTCGATGTCGTTTTAGGTTATATAGAACCCCACGATAGACCTGAAACTATGAGTTTGACTGAAGGTTTTGAAAGCATTGAAAATCTTGAAATCTCTTATAAAAATATCACCTTAAAAGAATTTGATCTAGATGCTACTTTAAAAAGAAAACCGGCTTTAGTTTTGGTTGATGAATTAGCACACACAAACGCAAAAGGTCTTAGAAATGAAAAGCGTTTTCAAGATATAGAAGAATTATTAAAAGCGGGCATTGATGTTTATACTACTTTAAATATTCAGCATTTAGAAAGTTTAAATGATTTGGTGGCAAATATCAGTAAAATAGAAGTTAAAGAAAGAATTCCTGATCGTATTTTTGATGAAGCCGATCAAGTAGAACTTGTGGATATTGAGCCTAATAAACTTCTAAAAAGGATGCAAGAGGGTAAGATTTATAAAGAAAAACAGGCTAAATTAGCTTTAGAAAATTTTTTTAGACAAGAAAGATTGGTAGCCTTAAGAGAAATTGCTTTAAGAAGACTTGCATCAAGAGTTAATTTAAGGGCAAATGAACAAAGGCTTATTAATGATGACTTAACTTATCATACTGGAGAGCATATTTTAGTTTGTATCAATGAAAGCAATGCCAAAGTTATCAGATCAGCCGCAAGACTTGCAAGTGCTTTTCATGCAAAATTAAGCGCTATTTGTATAAAAAATTCTAACCTTGAAGAGGATAAATCATTAAAAGAAAACTTAGAACTTGCAAAGAGTTTTGATGCTGAGATTATCAGCGTTTATGATGAAGATGTAGCGGGTCAAATTGCTGAATATTCTAGCATTAGCAATGTTTCTAAAATAGTTTTAGGGAAAAACAAAAATAAGAAAAAATTTAAAGAAGAAATTTTTGAAGCTGTGGCAAAAAAAAGTCCAAATATTGACTTATATCTAGTCAATGAAAGCGAAATTAAAACGCCCAAAATAACAAGAAAAAAAGGTTTTAATTTTTTAAATTTTATTATGATTAATGCTATATTATTATTGGCAATTATCATCGCTTTTATATTTCATCAATTCGACACTCAACCTAGCAATATAGTGATGGTTTTTATTTTGGCTGTTTTTAGCTCTTCTTTTATATCGGATAATAAATTTTATGCTTTGTATTCTTCTTTAGTTAGCGTATTATTTTATAATTTTTTCTTTTTAAAACCTTTTTTTAGTTTCAAAATTCATGATAGTGCAAATATAATTACTTTTGCGACTATGTTTATCGTTGGTTTTTTAACTTCTATTTTTACAAGAAGATTAAAGCTTCAATCCAAAGAATTAGCAAAAAGAGCTTACAGAACAGCAATTTTGCTTGAAAATAGTGAAAAATTAGCCAGAGTAAAAAGCAAACAAGAACTTTGGGAGCAACTTGGCAATCAAGCTTTGAAATTATTAAATTTACCTATAATCATTTATCCTATGAGTAAAAATAATATTTTATCCAAGCCATTATTATTTTTTAATAATGATAAACAAATACTTAAAAATTGTTTTAGTGCTGATGAAATTGCTATTGCTCAATGGGTGGCTACAAATCGTGAAAGAGCAGGGCTTTGCACCAATACCTTGCCAAATGCTAATGCGATGTATTTGCCTATAGAAGATGGAGAAAAAACAAAAGGGGTTATTGGTATAGTTTTAAAAGAAAAGCGTCCTTTGCAAGATTTTCAATATGAAATTTTAAACGCTTTGATTAATGAAGTTGGAGTGAGAACAAGGGATATATTTTTGTTATAAATTTTTCATTTTATTGATCTCGTCTCTTATAGCTGCTGCTTTTTCAAATTCAAGAGCTTTTGCTGCTTCTAACATTTGCTTACGAAGTTCTTTGATAAGCTTAGCTCTTTCACTAGCAGGCATTTTTTCAAGTTTTTTACCTTTGCGATAAATTTCTCCTAAATCTTCCTCATTTTTTAAACTTTCTTCTATGTGACGTTTAACTGAGGTTGGAGTAATATTGTGTTTTTTGTTATAGGCTTCTTGAAGTTTGCGACGTTCATTAGTTGTATCCATAGCTTCTTGCATGGATTTTGTAATTTTTTTACAAAAAAGCAATACTTTCCCATTGACATTTCTTGCAGCCCTTCCCATAGTCTGTATAAGACTTGTCGTGCTTCTTAAAAATCCTTCTTTGTCAGCATCCATAATGGCAATGAGTGAAACTTCAGGCAAATCAAGCCCTTCTCTAAGCAAATTAATACCAATTAACATATCAAAAGCACCACTTCTAAGATTTCTAATGATTTCATTGCGTTCTATCGCATCAATATCTGAATGCATGTATTTTACTTTAATGCCAAGCTCTAAATAATACCTTGTAAGCTCTTCGGCTAATTTTTTAGTCAGCACTGTAACCAAGACACGTTCATTTTTATCGATCACTTTTTTAGCTTCGTCAAATAAAATTTCAACTTGATTGTCGCTGTCTTTTAATTCTATAAGTGGATCAAGCAAGCCCGTTGGACGCATAATTTGATGGAAAATATTTTCTTGACTTAGTTCAAGCTCTAGGGGTGCTGGGGTGGCTGAAACAAAAAGAAATTGACAATTTTTATGGATAAATTCATCAAACATTAAAGGACGATTATCAAGAGCTGAAGGTAGACGGAAGCCATAATCTACTAAAGTTTGCTTTCTACTTCTATCTCCAGCAAACATTCCGCGAAATTGAGGCAATGAAACATGACTTTCATCAACAATGACAAGAAATTTCCTATCTTTAATCGCAAAATAATCAAATAGCGTATAAGGTGTATCTCCGGCTTTTAAGCCTGTTAAATGTCTAGCATAGTTTTCTACACCTTTGCACATACCTGTACTCGTAAGCATTTCAAGATCAAATTCAACACGTTGTTTTAAACGTTGGTGTTCTACGAGCTTATTTTCGAGTTCAAATTGAGCTAAGCGTTCATTCAATTCTTGTTTGATATCTTTAATAGCTTGTTTTAAACGCGTTTCACCGACGCTAAATTGACTTGTAGGATATAAAATAAAGCGCTTTAAATCTTTGCCTTTTTTATTTTCTAAAACATTATAATGATACATGCTATCAAGTTCATCACCAAAGAATTCAAGCCTTACTACTTCATCCTCATAATAAGCAGGATAAATATCTATAGTATCACCTTGCACACGAAAATCTGCACGATCAAAAAAATTATCATTTCTTTTATAACCCATATCTACAAGTTTTTTAAGAAGTTCTTTTTGTGAAATTTGCATACCAAGTTCAAAAATTAAAACCATTCCAATGTATTCATTTGGATTTCCAAGTCCATAATTAGCCGAAACACTTGCGATACACACAACATCTTCATAGCTTAAAAGTGAAGCTGTAGCACTTAGTCTTAATCTTTCTAGATCTTCATTTGTGGAACTGTCTTTTTCTATAAAGACATCAGTGCGTGGAATGTAAGCTTCTGGTTGGTAATAATCATAATAAGAGATAAAATACTCCACATGATTTTTAGAAAAAAAGCCTTTAAATTCGCTATAAAGTTGGGCGCACAAGCTTTTATTATGACTCATAATAAGAGTTGGCATTTGAAGTTCTTTGATGACATTAGCCATGGTAAAAGTTTTTCCACTACCTGTAACCCCTAATAAAGTTTGATATTTGTTACCTTTTTTAATACTTTTTACTATGCCTTCTATGGCTTGTTTTTGATCAGGACTTGGTTTAAATTCACTTGTAAGTTCTAGCATAATTTCACTTTATTAAAATATTTTAAAAATAAAAATTTTAAAAGAAAATACTTTAATTAAAATTAATCTTTTTAAAAACATGAAAATTTATTTTTTTTTGCTACAATTATATAAATATTTTCTATATTTAAATTTTCAATTAAAGAAGGCGAAAAATATGTTTGATGAAAAAATTATTAATACTATGTCAGATAAAGTTAATGAGCTTATTGAAAAGTATAATGAAGTGTGCGAAGCAAATGAGAATTTAAGAAATGAACTTGTAAGCGTAAAGGCACAAAATGAGGCAAAAAGTAATCAAATAATGCGTCTTGAGGAAGAATTAAAATCTCGCAATATAGAAAGTGAGGATATTTACAAAAAAATCGAGGCTGTACTTGGCAAGTGATAATTTAAAACAAGTAATTATCAATGTTTCTGCAAAAGATTTTATTGTTAAATGTAGTGAAGAATTCGCTAATGTTTTAGAGGATGATATTGCTTTAATTTCTGGTGGAACTAAAAAAATTGAACTCAAGCGTTTTGTAGATGCTTTTGTAAAAAAAAGTTATGAAAATTATATTTTAGAAAGAGAACTTAAAAAACTTATAAAAGCTATTAATGAAGAACTCCCAGTCAAATGAAAAAAGCTTTTACCTTGCTTGAGTTGGTTTTTGTCATTTTGATTTTAGGGATACTTACTACTTTAGCCTTAAGCTTTTGGGGCGAAAGCAAAGAAGAGGCAAAAATTTTAAAATTAAAAATAGATTATGAAATGTTAAGCTCGGCTTTATCGCTTATGCGAACTCAAGCTGAGCTTAAACAAATTGCTTTTATAGCCAATCTTGACAATGCTAAATTTAATACTCCAAGGGAAAAACTTTTTTATAATGCTAACGATTATTCCTTGCTTGATTCTCCTATTTATTCTGATTTTAAATCTTGGATGAAAATTGCATCCAATCAATATAGATTTTTCTTAAATTCAAAAGAATACATTGATTTTGCTTATGACTCTAAAGAAGGTATTTTAGAGTGCATAAATTCAAAATATTGTAAAGATTTGCAATGAGATATTATGAAGTGTCGGTCTTTGGACTGTATTTGCAAAATTTAATTTTTCATAGTGAAAAGGAGATTCCTGCCTTAAGCGAGGTAATTATAGATGTAAAAATGAAAAAAAATCTTAGAGCTTTAGTGATTAAGGAATGCGAAAAGCCAGATTTTCAAACAAAAGCTATTAAAGAGCTTACACCTTTTTCTTTAAGTAAATCTCAATTTGAACTTGCGCAATTTATTTCTTATTATTATGCAGCCAAAATGGGTTTTATTTTGGGCTTTTTTTTAACAAGCAAAGAGTATAGCTGCAAAAAACTAGAAATTACTAAAGAGCCAAATTTAAGCTTAGGGCAACAAAAAGCTTTAGATTTTTTAAACAATCAATCAAGTTCTTTGCTTTTTGCAGATACTGGGAGTGGTAAAACTGAAATTTATATTTCTTTAATTAAAGATTATTTAAAAAAAGGAAAACAAGTTTTATTTTTGATGCCTGAAATTTCACTCACTTCTCAAATGAAAAAACGTTTGCAAATGTATTTTGAAGACAGTTTTTTTTTATGGCACTCTAAGGTTTCTAAAAAGAAAAAACAAGAATGTTTGGAAAGCTTTAATGAAGGCAAAGCTTTATTGATTGCTGGAGCTAGATCCGCACTTTTTTTACCTTTTAGAAATTTGGGTTTAATCGTGGTAGATGAAGAGCATGATAATTCTTATAAAGCTTCAAATCAACCCTATTTAAATGTTAGAGATTTGGCACTTTTTTTAGGGGCTAAGTTAAATATTAAAGTCGTTTTAGGATCTGCAACTCCTTCTTTGACGAGTTTTTATAAGCAAAAGGTATTTAGACTTAAAGGAACATTTTTTGAAAGCAAGAAACATTTTATATACGATGAAAATGAATTATCATTAAGTCCTATGCTTTTAAATGAAATACAAGCGAGTTTAAATAAACAAAAGCAAGTGATTATTTTTTTACCTACGCGTGCTAATTTTCGTCAAATTTTTTGTAAAAATTGTGGAGAGACAATAAAGTGTCCATTTTGTTCTATTGCTATGAGTTTGCATAAAAATAGAAATTTATTAAAATGCCATTATTGTAATTTTACAAAAAATATCGATCAATCCTGCCCTTCTTGCAAAGGTTTAATGCTAGAAGCTAGAAAGATGGGAACCGCTGAACTTAAAGAGCTTTTAGAGTCAAAATTTACCCATGCTAAAATAGCAAAGTTTGATAGCGATGAGATTACGAGTGTTAAAAAATTAAATCACATTTTAAAAGAATTTAATGATAAAAAAATTGACATACTTATAGGGACTTCCATGCTTGCTAAAGGACATGATTATCATAATGTCGATTTGAGTGTAATTTTGGGTATGGATGAGTACTTATTTAGACCGAATTTTAGAGCGAGTGAAGAAACCTTAGCTTTAGCTATGCAAGTTGCAGGTAGAGCAGGGCGTAAAGGAGAAGCTAGAGTACTCTTGCAAACTAAAAATCGTGCTTTTTTTGAAAAATATATACAAAATTATGATGCTTTTTTGCAAGATGAGCTTGAAAGTAGAAAAGGTTTATATCCTCCTTTTAAGCGTCTTTTGAGATTAATCATAGAAGATAAGGATAAATTAAAAGCACAAAATTTATGTGAGTATTTAGCTGAAAAATTAGCAACGATAAAAAATATAGAACTTATTGGATACGGAGTTTGCGGAGTTGAAATGATTAATGCAAAATACCGTTTTCATATTCTTATCCGCAGTGATTCTTACAAGGCTTTAATTGCCATAGAAGAATACGTTTTACAATTTAAAAGTGTCAATGCAGATATTGATCCTATAGATTTTATGTAAAATCATTGTTTTTAAATTTTTGATAATATTTCCAAGAATTGATAATATCTGGACGATTTTGTTCTAAATGCTGATATTCTTTTTGAAAAATGTTTAGAAATTTCGATGCTAAGGCCTTGTTGGAATTAAAGATAGATAATACCTCTTCCTCTTTCATCATCATAAGTTCATTTTGCTTATCGATCTTTTTTATTTCAAATAAAAAGTTATGTAAATACTCTTTAACAGCATTAAAAAATTGCGTATCATTTGTAAGTTTTTCTAAATCTTCTTTTTGAATATATAAAGCTATATCATTTGATAAATCATCATCAATAACTAATTTTATTATATTAATTTGTTCATTTTGTCTTGGTCTATCTAAGGTAATAGCAATACTATTTAAAGGATCGATTTCTGGATTTAATCTATTGTTTATATCTTTTTTATTGGCATAAAGTGTGATGGGAAAAAGATAGCGGATGTAGCCTTTGAATTCTTGAATTTTAAAAAAGGATTGTTTTTCTATATGGGGGGGGTAAAGCTGAATTTTTGAGCAAGAAAATCCAATGTTTTAAAAGCATTTTCTGGAATAATCGAGTTCATATCTAAATAATAAATTTTATCTTGATTGAAATATCGCAATAAAAAATTTAAGATAAAAACTCCATTATTCAGCTCTTCAAAATCAACTTTAATTTCAGTTTTTTTATTGTGAGTTAAAAATTCAATATAATTTCTATAATCGTAAGTGAGATTAAAATCACGTGGATAATTTCTTGAAACTTTTGTCCAATCTCTTCCCCAATTGTGTTTTAAAATCCCTATAGGATCTCTAACGCCACAAATGATTTGTGCATTAGGATCAAGCAAATTTAGAAATTTATCAAAATTAGGAATATTAAGTTCTGAAATATTTATAGCATATTGATCAATATTGCTATTTAAATACATATAATGGATGCAATATCTTTCTTTGGTATCATTAGGGGAAGTCCAAGAAGGAAAACATAAAACATCACAACCCTCATTAAGATATCTTAAAAATGCAGCAGCACCGACCCCATGAGGCGAAATATAAATAAATTTATAGTGTTTAGGTAAGGGTAAATTTAGATCCCAAGCAAGTTCTGCGCAATATCTGCTCGAATCTGTGTCTATAAAGTCAGGATTAATCAAAGGAGGATAAGGGCTATTTAAATAATTTTCTTTAAATTCATGCGAGTTTAGCCATGTGCAAATAATGTTAATATTTTCTGTAATAAAATTAAAAAAGTTTTCATTGTGAGAATTTTTTAAAGCTTTTAACAAAATTTGGGCCCCAGTTGGATTTAAATTATCCCGTATAAATTCTAATAAATTTTGCATATTTTATAAGTATTTTTGTAAATGATCTAAAATGATAGCTACTTTTTTTTCAAGATTATCAAGTTTAGAATTATCTACAATCAGATCAGGATGTGGCTCATCAAAATCAATATCAACTCCCACAACATTTTTAATATCGCCTTTTAAAGCGCCGCTATAGAGCCCTTTTTTATCTCGTTTTTTTAATTCTTCAAAATCACATTTTATATAAATTTCAAAGTAATTTTTAAGTCGTTTTCGGTTGTATGTATAAATTTCATCCCACATAGAAATCGTACTTACAATAACTATCATTCCTTGAGAACTTAAAAAATGAGCGAAATTAGAACGTTTTAGTGAAACTTCAATACGTCCTTCTTTTTCATAGCCATAATGTCCCAAAAGATCTCTTAATTCATCGCCGTCAAGATAGATAATATTGTTTAATTTTTCCCTCAATTTCCTACATAATTCTTCAGCAATATAGCTTTTCCCGCTACCTGCTAAACCTGTTAGCCAAATCACTCCACCATTTTTTAAATCTTGCATTATTTTTTCCATTATATTTAATAAAAATTAGATGTAGAGATTATATAAAAATAAACTTTAGTTAAAGCAAAAAAAGTTAAAATTTTAAAAATAATATTCATAAAAAGAGTTTGTGTATGAAAGTAGAGAGATTTAAAACAAAGCAGATTAAAGTGGGAAATGTTGTAATAGGGGGAGATGCACCTATTTCAGTTCAATCGATGTTATTTACAAAAACTAGAGATATAGAGGGTTGCTTAGAGCAGCTTAATCGTCTTTATTTTGCCGGAGCCAATATAGTGCGTTTAGCTTGTTTGGATATGGCGGATGCAAGGGCCTTAAGAGAAATTAAAGCAAAGAGTCCATTGCCTTTGATAGTGGATATTCATTTTAACCATAACTTGGCTATATATTGTGCTGAATTTATTGATGGTGTGAGAATTAATCCTGGAAATATTGGCTCTAAAGAAAATATCAAAGAAGTTGTAAAGGCTTGCAAAGAACGTAATATTCCTATACGCATAGGAGTTAATCATGGTTCCATAGAAAAACAATTTAGTGATAAATTTGGATATGGCATAGAGGCTATGCTAGAAAGTGCTTTATATAATATTAAGCTTTTAGAAGATTTAGATTTTACAGATATTAAAATTTCAATGAAAACTTCAGACGCTCAAAAAACGATAGAGGCTTATGAAAGATTGCGTCCACTGTGTGATTATCCATTTCATTTAGGCGTTACAGAGGCAGGAACTAAATTTCATAGCACAGTCAAAAGTTCCATAGCTTTAGGAAATTTACTTCTTAAAGGCATAGGCGATACTATGCGTGTATCTATGACGGGAGAACTTGAAGAAGAAATTCGTGTCGCAAAGGCAATTTTGCAAGATAGCGGGGTGCAAAAAAGCGGGGTTAATATCATCTCATGTCCAACTTGTGGAAGGATACAAAGTGATTTGCTTAGTGCAATTAAGATTGTAGAAGAGAAAACCAAACATATTAAAGAGCCAATTAATATTAGCGTTATGGGATGTGTTGTTAATGCTTTAGGTGAAGCTAAGGGGGCTGATGTCGCTATAGCTTTTGGAAAAAATCAAGGACTTGTTATAAGACATGGAGAGGTTGTTGCAAAATTAAAAGAAAAAGATTTGGTTGATAGATTTTTACTAGAAGTTGAAGATGAGGTAAAAAGTAGAACGATAAAAGAATAATAAAGCAAGGTAAAAAACCTTACTTTATTAAAACGGCCAAATAGCTTCTATAACTTTACTTCCCCAAGGTTTTCTAGTGCTTCTATCCACTTCACCTTCAGTTTTATAAAGAATTTTTGCATCTGCAATGTATTTACTATCTATAGTATTATCTTGTCCGATATCATAAGGACGGATCACCCCGCTTAATTGAATGATTTGTTTTTCTCCATTGATCAAGAGTTCTCTTGAGCCTTCAATGAAATAATTACCATTAGATAAAATTTTGATCACTCGAGTTGAGATGGTTGTATTAAAGCTTTCATTGCGGCTTTGAGATCCTGATCCTTGATAATTATTTGTGCTATTAGTTTGAAAACCAATATTAGAATATGCATTAACTTTATTGATTGCATCTTTTAAGATTCCAGATCCACCAGTTAAAGTTCCTCCACCTAAATTTGAAGTATTAGTTCTACTCGTAGCTTTATTGGCTTGAGTGCTTTGAGTGGTGCTTTCTTGAATGACTACTGTTACTAAATCATTAACATTCATTGCTTTTTTGTCTGAAAATAAAGGATTATCTCCTTTACCAAAAAGCGATCCTGGCGCTGTTTCTATATTGTTGCTTTGTTTAGGTGCAAGTTCTTCGACATAAGCAGGTGGTTTCATAGAAATTTGAGGATCCACTGTAGCAGAGCAACCAAAAAATACAAATGGTAGGGTGTAAAATAAAACTTTTTTCATTAAAATCGTCCTTTAAATTATGAATTTTTATTTTTTTTTGTTAAAATAATATTTATAAAATGTACAAAGCAAAGAGTGTTCCACTTTTTTAAAATAAAAGGAGAGATAATGGAAAATCTTTATTTAATAAGATCCAAGAGTGATGATCAAAATATTAAAGTTGGTTTAAAATTGCTAGAATATTATAGTAAAAACTATAAAAATATGGCGATTTATTGCCCAGTAGCTTCTAAGCATGATATTTCTATTTTTCAAGAGTGGCTTAATCAATTTAGCATCAATCAAAACATAGAAAATACCTATAGCTTTGTTGATAAAGATGCTATGGAAGAATTTAATAAAGATTCTAATATTTTTTTTAATACTATTTTAAAAACTTACGAGGAATTAAAAGAAAAATATGAATTTGTCTTAACAATTGGTTTTTCTAAATTCGGTGTATTAGATGCTTTTGGACTTAATGTTAAAATCGCTAAAAATCTCAACACTCCAATTGTTGCTGATGTTTGCAATGAATACAAAGCGATGACTCAAAAACATCTCGATAAACTTTTAAACGGTAGAAAATATGTTTTAATTGATGAAAATATTGATTTTGATAAAATCGCTCAGTTAAAATCTTATGATTTTATAACCCCTTATCGTTTTAAGTATGAAATGATCAAAAAAGGCATTAAAAATAAAAAAACAGTTGTTTTGCCAGAAGGTAATGATGAAAGAATTTTAAAAGCTTGTGATATTTTATTAAAAACTGAAGTTGTTGATCTTATTATTTTAGGAGATGAAAAAGAAATCAAGCAAAATGCAGAAAAACTAATGCTTGATATTAATTCTGCAAAAATGATCAATCCTTATAATTCAGATTTATGCGAAGAATTTGCCACTATGCTTTATGAGGCAAGAAAATCTAAAGGAATGACTCTTGATCAAGCTAAAGAATTAGTAAAAGATAAAACTTATTTTGGAACTTTACTTGTGCATAGCGGAAAAGCTGACGCTATGGTAAGTGGAGCTTCTACAACTACAGCTGAAACGATTCGCCCTGCGCTTCAATTGATTAAAACTCAAGAAGGGGTAAGTTCTGTTTCAGGATTATTTTTCATGGGCTTAGAAGATAAAATGTTGGCTTTTGCAGATTGTGCTGTTAATCCTAATCCAACAGCTGAGCAATTAGCTTCTAGTGCTTATGTTAGCGCTATGACTGCAAAATCTTTTGGATTAGATCCTAAAGTTGCTTTACTTTCTTATTCTAGTGGGGATAGTGGAAAGGGTGAAAGTGTGGATCTTGTAAAAGAAGCCCTTAAAATAGCTAAGGAAAAATATCCAGAATTAAACATAGATGGTCCTATGCAATTTGACTGTGCTTATGATCCTAAAACAGCAGCTTCAAAAATGCCAGAATCTAAAATAGCAGGACAAATTAATGTTTTTGTATTTCCAGATCTTGATGCTGCAAATATTGGCTATAAAGCTGTGCAAAGAACAGCCGATGCTTTGGCAATTGGTCCTATTTTGCAAGGTCTTAAAAAGCCAGTAAATGATTTAAGTCGTGGATGTTTGGTTGATGATATTGTAGATACCGTCATTTTAAGTGCTGTACAAGCTCAATAATTTTAATAAAGGATAAAAATGAAAGTTTTAGTTTTAAATTCAGGTTCATCATCTATAAAATTTAAATTTTTTGATGATAAAGTAGTTAAAGCAAGTGGTTTGATTGAAAAAATCGGTGAAGAAACTTCTAAAGTGGTTCTAAAAAATACTTTAAGCGATGAGAAATTTGAAAGAGATATCGCTATAAAAGATCATGAACATGGTTTGCAGGTTTTAAATGAACTTTTTAAAGAGTCAGGAATTTTAGAAGATCTTAAAGTTCTTGATGGTTGCGGTCACCGTATTGTTCATGGAGGAAAAACTTTAACAAAACATTGTTTAATAGATGATCAAGTACTTAATGAAATTGATAGAGTAAGTGTTTTCGCACCTTTACACAATCCAGCTCATTTAGCCGGTATAAAAACAATGATTAAAGCTGCCCCAAATGTACCAAATGTTGCAGTTTTTGATACAGCTTTTCATCAAACAATGCCTGATTATGCTTATATGTATGCTTTACCTTATGAATTTTATGATAAAGATGGCATAAGAAGATATGGTTTTCATGGGACCTCTCATGCCTATGTAAGCTCAAAGGCTGCTAATTTATTGGGTAAAAATAGTGTAAATGTGATTTCAGCTCATCTTGGAAATGGAGCAAGTGTTTGTGCTGTAAAAGATGGAAAGAGTGTGGATACTTCTATGGGATTTACTCCTCTTGAAGGTCTTGTTATGGGAACTCGTTGTGGAGATATGGATCCTGCAATTATACCTTTTATTAGTAAAGCAAGAGGCTTGAGTATAGATGAGATTGATAATTTGATGAATAAAAAAAGCGGAGTGTATGGAATTTGTGGTTATAATGATTTTAGAGATATTGAATCACGAGTTGAAAAAGGAGAAGAAAAAGCACGTTTAGCTTTTGATATGTTTTGCTATCGCTTGGTAAAATATATAGGAGCTTATCTTGCTGTATTGCCAGGAACTGATGGTATTATTTTTACAGGTGGAATAGGTGAAAATTCTTCCTTAGTAAGACAAAAAGTGTGTGAAAGATTAGCTCATCTTGGTATTGAGCTTGATTTAAATTTAAATAATCAAAGAATGTCGACTGAAAGAATAATAAGCACTGCAAATTCTAAAATCAAAGTTTGCATCATTCCTACAGATGAAGAATTTGAAATTGCAAGAGTTACGGAAGAACTTGTAAATAAAGGCTAAAAGCTTTTATTTACATTATTTTTTAAAGCATGAAAAAATTTAAAGAATTGAGTCTTAATTTTCTTTTTAAAATATCGGATCAGCCAGTTATTTTGCGCGATTTGCTTGAAGCTAATGCTTTGTTTAATGATGGAATGCTTGTTGATCCTTCTAAGCTTAATTTTAATTTTAAAATTTTAAATTCTTATCTATATTTTAGTATTCTTTGCGTACTTATTTTATTGCCTTTATTACTTATCACTCATTATTTTCTTACGCGTCTTGATTTTCATATAAGTATAATTAGCGCGGTTATTGTAACTGCTTGTGTTTTTATAAGTTATGATATTTTTAAGATTTATGCTCGAAAAATCATTTCAAAACAATTGATAAAAAAAGCTTGGAATTTACATTTTCCCTATTTTTCATATGAAAAATATTCTTCAGTAGCAAGCAAACTTTATAAGGAAGCTTTAAAGGACGATATTTTGAAAAAGAATTTAGAAAAATATGTGTTAGAAAAAATCATTCAATCTAAGTAGTCAAGAATTTGATTTTGAAAGCGCATGTTTTCTAATCTTCTTTTTAGATCTTTATTTTCTTCATTAAGCACACTTTCTTCTGTTTTTAAAGTTGCAATTTCTCGGCTTAAATAATAAATTTGATTTCTTATGTAAATTTGCGGAACAAAAAGCAATAAAGCAAAGCTTACAAGTAAGACGGCAAAAAGCAAATGATTAAATGTTAAATTTCTATCTTCTTTTGTTGCATCTGTAAATCCTTCTAAAAGAGTATTTTTAGCTTTTTGTGTGTCTTCCTCGGCAGGATTTTTTTTCAATGAAGTATCAGATATATTTTCAGTATGTATTTTTTTTTGTAAATTTTCTAGACTTTGTTTGATATTAGTTTGAGGGATTTTTGGATTTTTTTTATCTAATTTATGACTATTTTCTTTTTTTGGTAATTGAGATTCCTTGTTGTTTTTTTTGTTTAAATTTTTAGCTTCTATTTTATTTTCTTGTATTTTTTTAGGTTGCAATTCTTTTTCTGTTTTTTTTAGAGAAAATAATTTTTTCTTATTTTTTTGCGTCTGTGAATTTTTACTCTTTTCTTTTATTTTGGAGAAAATTTTCTTAGCTAAGGATTGTTTTTCTTCCAATTTTACATTGATTAAATCTTCTTTAAGATATATATTTGATTTTTTAGAATTTTTTGTTTCATATTCATCTTGATCAAATAAATTGCGAGGTTGTTTATTGAGGCGTCTTTTAAAAATATCATTACTAGAGATAATTTCATTTTTAAGCTCATCATCTAAAGGTTTTCCCTGATTTATAGCACGCGAAAAATTTAGCATTTTCTGACGTATATTTTGCTTTTCTTTTAAAAAATCATCTTCTAACATTATTTTTCCATATTTTTAAAATGAAATAAACGCATTTTTGCGCAACTAGATCTTGAATTTTGCATTATTTCTGCTTCGCTTGCAATGATAACTTTTTTATTTAAAATTTTTCCTAAAGAATGATTATTTCCACATTCACAGCGTAAAGCTTTTTCATCGCAAATGCAATTTTTAGACCATTTTTTAAAATAATTTTTTACCATTCTATCTTCTAGAGAATGAAAACAAATTATAGCTAAAATACAATCTTTTAGCTTTATTTTTTCTAATTTTTCTAAAAAGATTTTTAAAACTTCAAGTTCTTGATTAACTTCGATTCTAATGGCTTGAAAAACTAGCGTAGCTTTAGAAACTTTTCTGTGATTTTGTTTGTTTGCACCTATAATTTTTTGCAATTCTTTAGCACTTTTTATAGGTTTTTCAATTCTTGATTGGCAAATTTTTTTAGCAATAAAATAAGCATCGTCTAATTCACCATATTCTTTAAAAATATAAGCAAGTTGTTCGCAAGTATAGGAATTAACAACATTAAAGGCTGAATTTTTAGCATTTTGATTCATTCTCATGTCCAAAAAATCAGAATTAAGATTAAATCCTCGTTCATTATTGTCTAATTGATAGGATGAAATTCCAATATCTGCTAAAATTCCTTTTAAAGAATTTGTAGAAATTTGATCAAGAATTTGACTAAAATTTGTTAAGAAAAATTGCGTTCTATCCTTAAATTTTTCAAGGCGTTTTTTAGAAAAACTAAGGGCTTCTTGATCTTGATCACAAGCGATAAGTTTTATATCGGGATGATTTTTGAGTAAAGATTCACTATGACCACCAAAGCCTACAGTGCAATCTAAAAAATATCCGCAATTTAAATTTTCAAAAGCCTTATTAACTTCATTAAGCAATACTGGAATGTGTGGAATTTCCAAGCTAAATCCTAAATTTTATTGATTGAGTTTGATATTATAACTTATTTTAACGTCAAAATCAAAAAAAGTAACAATACTTTTGGTTTAAATTAAACTCCACTTAAAAACTTATATGTTAAAATGTTGAACTTATTTTTTTATCAAGGAATAGTATGCTTACTTGGATGCAGCATCATAGAAAATACCTTATTATTACTATATGGATTAGTACTATTGCTTTAGTTGGGGCTGTTTTTGTTAATTGGGGTGCTTATGATTTTAACCTTGATCGTGCTTCAAATGCGGCTATTGTAGGAAACGAGAAGATAAGTTATAATGAATTTAATACACGATATAATCAAGTTTTTAATTATTACAATCAGATTAGCAATGGTAGCTTAGATGAAAAGAGTGCCGAAAAGATCGGCTTAAAAGAATTAGCCTTAAATTCACTTATAGAAGATAAACTTTTATTAAATTTTGCTAAAGATCTGGGTTTAAACTCTAGTGATGATGAAATCATAAACAAGCTTACTCAAACAAGGGCTTTTCAAAATCCAATAGGTGAATTTAATAAAACAATTTATTATGAGATTTTACATGCGAATGGTTTTATGCCTAAAGATTATGAAAAAATTCTTTCTGATGAAGTTATTATTGACAAATTAAATAAAATTTTTAATCTGCCTTCTAGTGAAAATGAGATCAAAATGTTAGCAACTGCTTATTTTATGAGAGATTCTTTGAGTGTTGCGGAATTAGATTATGATAAAAAGAATATAAAAATCAATGAAGAAGAATTGAAAAAATTCTGGGAACAACAAAAACAAGATTATAAGACAAGTAAAACTTATGAAATTTCTACATATTTTTTACCGCTAAATGATCAAAAATTTACGGAAGAAGAATTGCAAAAATTTTATAATGATGAAAATAATCGAATAAATTACAAAGATCAAAATGGTAAAATTTTAGATTTTAAATCAGTAGAAGATAAAGTTGCTAAAGATTATGGTTTAATTAATCTTAAAAATTTAGCTAATGCTAAATTTCTAGAATTAAAAAATAATAAAGAGCAATTTCAAAAAGATGAAAATGTTTCAGATTTGAGTATTTATTATCCTTTAGAACTTTTATCTAAGATAAAAAATGGAGATGTTTTAAGACCTGTTAGATATAAAGATGGTTATGTGATTGTTAGGGTTAATAAAATTGATCCTGTAAGAATTAAAACCTTTGAAGAAGCTAGAAATGAAGTTTTACCTTTATACTTGAGTGAAAAATCTAAAGAAAATTTAGAAAAAGAAGCGAAAGAAAAGTTAAAAGATTTTAAGGGTGAAAATATAGGTTTTGTGACTAGAGATTCTTTGCTTAGCGATGTTAAAATGGATAAAAATATATTTAATGATGCTGAATTTAGTTATTTTTTAACCAATGTTTTTAATTCTGATCAAAATACTTCTTATGTCCTTTTGGGTGATAATAAAGCAGTGCTTTATAAAATCAATAAACAAAAGATTGATATTAGCAAGGATAAATTAAGTCAGCATTATGAAACATTAAGACAAAATTTACAAATGTTAAAAGCTGATATGATTAAACAAGAATTAATTAATCAATTAAGAAAAACATATCCAATAAAAATTTATTATAAAGGGAAGTGATTTTGAATATACTAGGAATTGATTTAGGTTCGACCCAAACTTGTGCTATTATTGCGCAAAAAGATGATGAAGGTTTAAAAATTATTGGTTTTTCAAAAGCAAAAACCAATGGTGTAAAAAAAGGTGCTATTACAAATATCGAACTTGCTTCAAAATCCATCGAAGAAGCAGTAAGAAATGCTGAGATGATGAGTGGTGTGCATTATGATAAGGTTGTCGTTTCAATTTCTGGTGCATACACTAAGAGTGTTGATAGTATAGGAGTTGTAAATATTCCAAATCATGAAATTGGAATCAAAGAAATACATCGAGCAGTAAGTACTGCAAAACATACGGCTAATATACCAAGCGGGTATGAAATCATTCACGTTTTACCTTATAATTTTAAAGTCAATGATCTAGAACATGTAGATGATCCTTTAGGGATGAGCGGAAGTCGTTTAGAAGTTTCAACCCATATTGTTATTTCTCAAGAATCTCATATTAAAAATTTGAAAAAAGCTGTAGAATTAGCTGATTTAAGGGTTGATAATATAGTACTTTCTGGCTATGCTTCATCCATAGCTTGTTTGGATGATAGTGAAAAAGAACTCGGATCCGTTCTTATTGATATGGGTGGTGCAATTTGTGATATGGTAGTTCATACTGGAAATTCTATCCGTTATAATGATTGTTTGCAGATTGGTTCTATTAATATCACCCAAGATTTATCTATGGCTTTGCATACCCCACTTAAAGAAGCTGAAAAAATTAAACTTAATTATGCAGCTTTATCACAACAACCTAATGCACTTATACAAATTCCAACAATGGGCGATGAAAAAAGAGTAAATGAGGTTTCTTTGGATATTATTTCTGAAGTTATTTATGCTAGAGCAGAAGAAACTTTGATGATTTTGGCAAAAATTTTAAGCGATAATCGTTATGCTAATAGCATAGGTGGCGGGGTTGTGCTTACTGGAGGAATGACTAAATTAGCAGGTATTGATGAATTAGCTCCTGCTACTTTTGATAATCGTTCTATTAGAATAGCAACTGCAAGAAGAGATTTAATAACAAGTTTTAATGAGATTTTTAATGATCCTGAAAATACTTGTGCTATAGGTCTTTGTCTTTATGGTGCGGGTTATTTCACTCCTTATGAGCTTGATTCTAATGAAAAATTAAGATATAAAGGTGAAATAGAAAATTATAATCGTCAAATCAGACAAGAGATTATTCCTCAAAAAGAAATAGAAAATGAAATAAAATCTGATTTTTTTGATGAAAATTTGCAAGAAAATGATACAATAGCAATTCAAGAACAATTGGATTTTAAAGAGACACGAGAAAAAAAATCCGGCCTTTTTTCAAGCGTGTGGCATAAAATAATAAATCAATTTTAACAAGGAGAGAATTTTATGAATGAATTTTTAGTAGAAGAAATGCAACATAATAAAGGTGCAAAAATTAAAGTTATAGGCTGCGGAGGTGGCGGCGGTAATATGATCAATCATATGGTTAAAATGGGGTTAAATGATCTTGATCTTATTGCTGCTAATACTGATGCACAAGCTATCTCTACATCTTTAGCAAAAACTAAAATTCAACTTGGTGAAAAGAAAACAAAAGGGCTTGGGGCAGGTATGCTTCCTGAAGTTGGAGCAGAAAGTGCTAGAGAAAGTTTTGAGGAAATCAAAGCGAGTTTAAGTCAAAGCGATATAGTATTTATCGCATCTGGTTTTGGCGGTGGAACTGGAACAGGTGCTACTCCTGTTATAGCACAAGCGGCTAAAGAAATTGGAGCTTTAACTGTTTCTGTAGTTACTATGCCTTTTAGCTTTGAAGGTAAGCAAAGAAAAAAACTTGCAGAAAGCGGACTTCTTGAACTAAAAAAAGAAAGTGATTCTATCCTTGTAATTCAAAATGAAAAACTCTTAAGTATTATTGATAAAAAAGCGAGTATGAAAGAAGCTTTTAAATTGGTTGATGATATTTTAACTCGTGCAGTAAAAGGTATGGTTTCTATACTTTTAGATAATGGTGATATCAATGTTGACTTTGCAGATGTTAGAACTATTATGAGTCATAGAGGACTTGCTCTTATGGGTGTTGGAAGTGCCGAGGGTGAAAATGCTGTTGAAATAGCTTTGAAAAATGCTATAGAGTCTCCTTTATTGGATGGTATGGATATTAAAGGGGCTAAGGGTGTGATTTTACATTTTAAAACAAGCTCTAATTGCTCCTTATTTGAAATTTCTGCAGCGGCTAATAGTATTGAAGAAAAAGTTGATGAAAATGCAAAAATTATTTTTGGATCAACCATGGATGATACTATGGAAGATAGAGTCGAAGTTACTATTATCGCTACAGGTTTTGAAGATAAAGACACTGTTGAGAAAAAATCTTCAGAAGAAACCGAAGTGGCTAAGAAAAATCCTTATTTAAATCTTAAAAAAGTTAGCGGTGGTTTTGATGAGGAAATTATGGCTCAAATAGAAACTCCTACATTTTTACGCCGACAAATGGATTAAAATACAAGGCTTAAAAGCCTTGTAACTTTCTACAAATTCTTCATTTTATTCTTTATTTTTTATATTTTTAAAAGTTGGAACACTCTTTGCTTTATACCTTTATATAAAATAATTTTATAGGTGAAAATATGCAAAATGGATATTATCAAGCAGTAGGCGGAATGGTAACTCAGTTTAACAAACTTGATGTTATCACAAATAATCTTGCCAATATCAATACAAGTGGATATAAAAGAGATGATGTTGTAATTGCAGATTTTAAAAGGATTTTTAAAGAAACTCAGGATGTGTTGCCTATAGAAAACAATACAAGAGATGCTTCACGCTTTATCAATACTACTATAGATAGCGTACCGCAAGTTTCTCAAGAATATACAGATTTTAGTTTAGGTTCTTTAAAGGCAACTAATAATCCTTTGGATTTTGCAATAACAAGAGATGATGCTTTTTATCTAGTTCAAACAAAAAATGGAGAAATTAGATTAAGCAAGGATGGAAATTTTCAATTAAACGAAGAGGGTTATTTGGTAAATAAACAAGGATATAAGGTATTAAGTAGTGATTATTTTAACAATCCTGAAAATGCCGCTATTAAAATTCCAAATGGATCTTCACAAATTAGTGTTGATAAAGATGGAAACATCGAAGTTGATGGCACGAGAAATGCAAGATTATTCATTGCACAAGTAGATGATATGAGAGCCTTGCAAAAAGATGGAGATAATGTTTATAAAATCGATGATTTAACTCGTATTAGAGATTTAGATAATTCTAACGCGGTGCGTCAAGGTTTTTCTCAAGGCTCTAATGTCAATCCGGTTATTGAAATGGTGGGTTTGATTGAAGCCAATAGAATGGTTGAAATGTATCAAAAAGTTATGACAGCTCATATGGATGATTTAAATCAAGAAGCTATCAATAAACTTGCATCTGTTAAATAAGATTAAAAATTAAAAGGATAAAAAATGATGAGATCACTTCACACTGCTGCTACTGGGATGGTAGCGCAGCAAACACAAATTGATGTTACTTCTAACAATATTGCCAATGTTAATACAGCTGGTTTTAAGAAAAGTCGTGCTGAATTTGCTGATTTGATGTATCAGGTTATGAAATATGCAGGAACTTCTACTTCAGCTACAACCCTTTCACCTTCTGGTATAGAAGTGGGTGTTGGTGTGCGTCCTACTGCTGTAACAAAAGTTTTTACAGAAGGAAATTTAAAAGCAACGAGTACAGATAGTCTTGATATGGCTATTGCTGGAAATGGTTTTTTTCAAATTCAGCTTCCTGATGGAACTATAGGATATACAAGAAATGGACAATTTACAAAAGATAATGAAGGTAATATTGTCAATTCTGATGGCTATAAATTACTTCCTGAAATGACCATACCAGAAGGCGCAACTGCTATCAATGTGGCAACTGATGGAACGGTATCGGTTATGCTTCCTGGAGAGCAACAAGAAACTCAAATCGGACAAGTAGAATTAGTGCAGTTTATTAATCCAGCAGGGCTTCATTCTATGGGAGATAACTTATATCTTGAAACAGGTGCGAGTGGCGCTCCGGTTGCTGGAATCGCAGGACAAGACGGACTCGGTACAATCAGACATGGTTTTGTTGAGCTTAGTAATGTTCAACTTGTCGAAGAAATGACAGATCTTATTACAGGACAAAGAGCCTATGAAGCCGGTTCTAAAGCTATAACAACAAGTGATGATATGCTTGGCATTGTAAATCAGTTAAAACGATAATTAATCTAATTTTTAGTCTTATTTTAAAAAATCCAAAATCAATACTAAACTATTTCTTCGTTCCACTTATCCAAAGTGGAACACTTCTTGCTTATATTTAATT
>NZ_JACHTO010000012.1:0-49130 GCF_020135895.1 Campylobacter sp. 2457A
GAGTTTGGCGATAAAAATATATAATAATAAAGAAATAATTGCCACCATAATCAAAGAAGAAACAATTTGCACATAAGTCATTTTAAGAATTGGCTCGGTTACAATATCAAGTGGTTCGCCAATACATATGGTTGAATTTTCGTATTTTGCACATATAGCAAATCTTTCACTATTGTCTCTTTTTCTTGTATATTCAAAAGGTTCAAAATCCGCTTTTGTTTTAGATATAGCAGCAATTTGATCAATATTATAACCTTCTTTAAGTTGCTCTTTATCTGTCGCTGCAAAAATTTTATTGTTTTTATCAAATGCAAAAGTTCTTCCAGGATTTGCCTCATACTCTTGTTGTAAATCTTTAGTTAAAACATCAATTGCCAAAACTCCAATAAATTTACCATCTTTGTATAGGGCTTTAGAGTAGGTAAAACAAGGAAGTTTAGAAGTGATATCGACATAAGAAGGAGTTATATAAACATCATTTGTTTTTAAAGCTTCTTGATAATATTCTCTTGTAGTGGCATCATAATTATCTGCTTTTCCATAAATACCAAAATCTAACCCTTTAGAATCAGAATCAGAATCAGAAACAATTAATTCTCCATTAGGTTGAGCAATATAGGCTGCCAAAAATCCTCCAGCATCCCTTAAAACTTTAAGCTCCTCGCCCACATTTTCTTTAAGTGCTTGCTCACTACTCAATTCATCATAAGAAAAACCTGAAATTCTTTTACTATAATTTTCAAGAGCTTCCAAATTCTTTTCTTGAAATGATATAAGAGAGTTTTTAGCAACCTTTATATAACTAGTTTCTGTTTCAATAACTTCATCATAAATCAAGTTCTTTAGGAAAAAATAAGTTATAAAACCTAAAATACTTAAGCAAATTATAGTTATTAAACCTGCAACAAAAGAAACCTTAAATTTCAAATTTCCCATAAATATCCCCTTTTTCAATTTTAATAATTTTTACCAAAAGATGGTATTATAACGAAATAAGAATTTATTTTATATTAATTAAATACTATCTCTAAAATATTTAAAACAGGGTTTAAACAATGGTAAAAAAAATATTTTTCTTATTTGCAATTTTATTAAGCTTTTTAAATTTGACTTGGGCTAAAGATATAAAAAATCACAAAGATATCCCTACTGTAAGTGTGAGCATACCACCTCAAGCCTTTTTTGTTGAGAAAATAGCCGGAGATACTGTAAAAATAAATATTATTTTACCGCCTAATACCAATGAACATCATTTTGAATTTAAGCCAAGCGTTATGAAAAAACTCGAACAAAGCGAAATTTATTTCACTATAGGTTTAGAATTTGAAAAAATTTTTATTGATAAATTTCATCACAATTTTCCCAACTTAGAAATAGTCAATATGCAAAAAAATATCAAATTACTTGATTTTCAAGATTCACACCACCAAAAAGATCCTCACACTTGGCTAGATCCTGTCTTAGTGCAAACCATGGCTTTAAATATTTATGATGCCTTGATCCAAAAATATCCTGAAAATAAAAATCTTTACAAAGAAAATTTAAACAAATTTTTAGCAGAATTAGACAATCTTAATTTGCAAATTTCTTCAAAACTTGAAAATATAAAACAAAAAGAATTTATTGTTTATCACCCTTCTTGGGCTTATTTTGCCAAACGCTATCATTTGATTCAAATTCCTGTAGAAAATTTAGGAAAAGAGCCAAAGATAAAAGAATTAAAACAGCTGATAACTTTTATTAAAGATAAACACATTAAAACTATTTTTGTTCAAAATGGCTTTCCTGAAAATGCAGCAAAAACCTTAGCTCATCAATGTGATGCCCAAATTTACATCATCAATCATCTTTCAAAAGATTGGGAAAAAGAACTTTTAAAAGTCAGTGATGCTCTATCTAAAGCTTTAAAATAGGTAATTTATGGAATTTTTTTCTATTAAAAATCTTAATTATTCCTATAATAAAGAATGTGTTTTAAAAAACATCGATCTAACATACAATAATCAAGATTTTTTATCCATAATAGGTCCAAATGGTGCTGGAAAATCCACACTCATAAAGCTGATTTTAGGACTTTTAAATTCTCACAATACAATTATATTTAAACAAATTAAAAAAAGTGAAATCGGCTATGTTCCGCAACATACTTTAGCTAATCCAAATTTTAATCCTAGAGTCCTTGAAGTCGTGCTTATGGGACTTATCAATAAAAAAAGATTTGGTTTTTACAAACAAGAAGATAAAAACAAAGCCTTAAAAGCTTTAGAAAAAGTCCAAATGCAAGATTTTTGGAATAAAAAAATCAACGAATTAAGCGGGGGGCAAAGACAACGCGTATTTATAGCAAGGGCTTTGGTGGATGAATGCAAAATGCTTATTTTGGATGAACCAACCGCAAGTGTTGATAGCAAATCAGCAATACAAATTTTTGAGCTTTTAAAATCTTTACATGAAAAAGGCATAGGCATTTTGCTTGTTTGCCATGATATCAATTTAGTTCTTGCTTATAGCGATAAAATCGCACATTTAAATAAAGAATTATTTTTACATTCCAATCAAAAAGAAAAAAAGAAAAGTGATTTTTTAAAACATTTATACGAAAATCATTCCCATTTTTGCGATGTAGAAATGAGTTTAAATTCATGCTTATGCGATCATAATTGCAAGGATAAAAATTTAAAAACATCACTGCACTTTTCTAAGGAAAAATAATGTTTGAAATTTTTCATTTCACTGTATTTCAAAACGCTCTTTTTGCGGCAATTTTAGTCAGTATTGCTTGTGGAATTATAGGAACTTTAATCATGATCAATCGGCTTTTTTCTATGGCCGGAGGGATTACACATGGGGCTTTTGGGGGTATAGGGATCGCTTTTTATTTTTCCTTGCCTATTTTGCTTAGTACAAGTATTTTTACTCTCATCTTAGCCTTTATCGTTGCCTTTTTAGTCAAACATTACGAGCACAGAAGCGATAGTATCATTGCTGTGATTTGGGCATTTGGCATGGCGATTGGGATCATACTTATAGATTTAAGTCCTAGCTATAATACCGATCTTATGGCTTATCTTTTTGGAAACATTTTAGCGGTTGAAAATGAGGATTTATACCTAATGGGCTTAATTGATGGGATTGTGATTTTTTTAATGCTTTTATTTTATAGACAATTTGAAGCGATAAGCTTTGATGCTGAATTTGCAAAAGTGCGTGGAATTAATACAAATTTTTTCCATTATCTTTTAATCGCACTGATGGCATTTTGTATTTGTATTTCAATCCGCCTTGTTGGACTTATTCTTATTATAGCGCTGCTAAGCATTCCTAGTTTTATCGCTGAAAATTTTAGCAAAAAACTTGGTTTTATAATGATTCTAGCAAGTTTTTTGAGTATGATTTTTTGCTTAGGTGGGCTTTTGCTTAGTTATTATTTCGATCTTTCTAGCGGAGCTTGTATTATTATCGTTGCTTGTTTTGGTTTTTTAATCAACTTAGGCGTGAAAATCGTTTGCAAAAGGTAAGGGTGCGAACAAAATTTTTAACTTTATGCGATCTTCTAAGAAATTTAAAAAATCACTTGCTTTAAAAAAATACTCATCCTTTTTGCTTTTCTCTTTTAATTCTAAAGTCCTCCCGCACAAAGGATAAATAAGCCAAACCTCTTTTACCTTAAATTTAGCAGCATAGGCAAACATTTGATAAAGATCACTTTGTGCGATAGAGTATTGTTTTTTATCGTCACTATCACTTAGAATTTTCCATTTAGTATCTGCGATTATATGATCTTGGATATAAAGATCTGGTTTAAGCAAAAAACAATCTTCGCTGTTATTTTTATTCATTAGAAATTTAGTTTTATCTTGAGTTTTAATCTTAATTTGATCATTGGCTATTTTAAACATATGAGCTACATAATCTTCAAAAAGTTTTTCCATAGGAAAAAGCAAAGCAAAAGCTTCGTTACTTCCTTTATAAGGGGTAAAAGTTTCTTTTTGTAAAAAAATCCTACACCAAGAAAGCAAAGTTTCATAATAATCAAAATGTCTTGAAATTTTATACTCAAAATCTTTTTTGTAGTTTTTAGATAATTGCACATCATCAAGCATTTGCAAGGCTTTTGTGACTTTAAATTTATGCATAGTTGTTTTGGATTTTAAAAACTCAAGTGTAGATTTTATCAAACGATTTGGCGGAATATCCAAGATAAACTCATCGCTTTCTGTAAAAAATCTTTCTTTATGGATAAGATTGTGTTTTAAATTTTCACCAAAAAGCAATTTTCCCTTTAAAAAAGCCCTGTTATCTTGTATACTCACATAATCTTTTTTTAATCCTTTTTTAAAAATCAAATCCAATTCTTCTAAAAACATAGAAATAAAAATTTCAAATAAAGGCATTTTAGAAGTTTTCAAAGATGAAATATGACTTTTTTTAAAAGGAGAATTTTTTAAGGTTGTAAGCAAATTTAACAAAAGTTGCTTAGAAGGAAAATTGTAATTTTTTTCATAGTTAAAATTTACAAATTTTTCTATTTTGATCTCGTTTTTAGGCTCGTTCTCTTGTATATCTAGTTTATAAATTTGTTTTAGTTGATGAAAATTTATTTTTTTTAAATTCTCATCTTTTTCTCCTTGATAATTTTCTAAATCGGTGCATTTGGGCAAAATCTCCAAAATACCGCTTTTTGTTTGTATCATACCCACATAATTTTTAGCTTTTAGCGTATTTTTATTTTTAAAACCTAAAAAAATTTCATTATTTTTAGCAAATTCTTCTAATTCTTTATAAAATTTATTTGCCCTATTTCCAAAATCTTTTTTTAAGTCATTCTCGCAAAAAGCTTGATACTCAATAACTTGAAAAACATTAGTCATTGTTTTTATTATTTTCTTCGGTTTTGTTATTGCTAATTTGATTTTCATAAATTTTTTGATACGTTTCTATTTCATCCCAAATTTCATTATCAAAAGAGGTAATATTATAAATAATTTTCTCATTGTATGTTTCTAGCTTCTTAATGCTATGTAAATAATCATTTTCTTTATTTTCTGCTTTTTTAACCATACCATTATTATTTAAAACGGCATTTATTAAAGCATAATCATCGTAAAAATACTCTTGCAAAAGAGGGATGATTTTATTTTGAAAAACGCTCTTTAAATTTTCTAAATTTTTAACACCTATGAAAAACGCATGTCCTATAGTTTTTTCCCTATCTAGTAAGTATTCTATACGAGTATTGATAGCTGTTAATAGTTTTGATAAATCTACATCTTTTTTATATTCTAAATTTTCCAATTCTTTAGGATTGGGCATCATCTCCACAAATTCAAAACGCCTTCTTAAGGCTGTATCAAGCGAAGTTATACTTCTATCAGCTGTATTCATAGTGCCTATAATATAAACATTTTCAGGTACTCCAAATTTTTCACCACTATAAGGCAAAGTTACCCTTAGTTCTTCTTCTGCCCCTATTCTTTTGCTTGGTTCTATCAAAGTTATAAGCTCACCAAAAATCTTACTTACATTACCGCGATTGATTTCATCAATAATGATAACAAATTTCTTTTCCGTATTATCATCAATAGTTTTTATATCAATCTGTTCTTTTTCGTTTTTTATTTTTTCCAATAAATCATTAGCTCTAATTCTCCACAATTTATAAACTGTTTTTAAGGTTAAATTTTTACTATCATTAAGCTCATATAAGCTAATTTCACTATCTTTTGATATCCATTTAACATCTCTGTAAGTTCGGTATTCTTCTTTATCGTCGCCGTATTTGACATCACTTTTTATAATACCAACGCCTTTTATAGTTTTTAAAGAATTAAACACACATACCAAATCGCCTATTTGCATTTCATCCTTAAAATTATTAATGGTACTTTTATCATTTGTACCAAGTGCTAAAAATTCTTCATTCATATTTTCTGGAATTTTATACCATCCTATATAAATTTTATTTTCTTTGAAACACTTGTCTCTTAGTGAAGCGTTAGGTCCTAGAGAAATTTTCCATATTGGAGTATCATTATTGATAGTTATATCATCAATTTCATTATTATCAACTTTTCTCTCTTTATTTAACGCTCTATTGCATATTCTTTTAAAAACTCCATCTTTTATTTCATATTCTAATTCTTTAGAATTTTCATTATCTTTATTTATAATAGGTTTTATGCCTTCTACAAATTCTTCATATCCATAACTTTGATGAAAGGTAGTAAAAACTATTTGTCCATTTTTTACATACTCATCAAATTTTGCTTTTTTGTCTATTCTATTTTCTAAATTTTCACCCAAAATTTCTAAAGCTTTATCTATAGTATGATAAGTCTTTCCTGTCCCTGGAGGCCCATAAAGAATTTGATTTAAAGATATATTTTCATCTTGTATATCTTTTCCAAAATGAACTTTAAAAAATTTCTCATAATATTTCAATGCATTAAAATACATATTACCATTTTTAAGATTTTCTGATAAAAAATTTTTATCTTTGTCTAATTTGTGTTTATTTCTATAAAATTCATTGTTATCGCTACAACTATACAAACTCTTATCTAAAAATTTCTTAGATATATTATCTATTGCATCAATATATTCTTTTATAACTTCATCGTGCAATTCACTTTTTAAAAAATTAAAAAATAGTTCTTTTATTTCTCTAATATAATTTTCACTATTTTCACCATATTCAAACCATAAAGGATTGGCTATTTTATTTATCATATCTATTAATGATAAATTTTCATCTTCTATTAATTTTCTATAAATTTCACATGTTTTCAATTTCTGTTTAAATTTATTTTTGGATATTACGTTTAAAACATCTTTTGAAAAAATATTAACTATTTTAATATTTTTTATATCTTGATAATGAAAAGCTATTTTCCATTTTACAGCATCCCCAAAATTTATCTTTTCTATCGCCTCTAAATCATTATTTTTACTTGCTTGTATTATTTTTACAATTATTTTTTTTACATTTTCAAAAGCTTCATCTTGGTTATTTCCATATTTAGATAACCAAGCATAATTTTGATTATACAATCTACCTTTAGAAGATTTTTTTTCACCCTCATCGTTTCTTCTATATATACCAAATTTAAAACTTGAGCCACCCCAAATGCTTCCTATATTGCCAAGTTTATTTTCTATCCAAAAAGTAAAATCATCTCTATTTGGATTCTCTTTTAATACACTGGTATATTCTTTTAAAGTCATTTCTTGGACTCTATCCAAAGTCCATACTTCTTGAAATTGTAAAAAATTATCCGCCAATTCTTGAGATTCTTTTTTATCTAAATTCCACATTCAATTTCCTCTTTAGCTATTTTAAAAATTAATAAGCATTATAATAAATTATTTATTAATATTTAATAAATAATTTATTTACCACTGTACAAAAGTTCTAGCTTTTTTTATATCATTAAATTTAAGAGTGATTTTTTCATTATCTAAGGTTTGTAAATTTATATTTTCATTTTCAACGCTAAGAATTTTTGCCTCGATCTTTTCTTTTTCATTGGTTGTGATTTTTACAAGCTCATGGATGCTTTTTTCAAAATGCTCTATTTTACTAAGCTTTCTTTCAAGCCCACAGCTTGAAACCTCTAAAAAATACTCTCCACTTACAGGTGGTTCCACATCAAAAATAGGTGATAAAATCTCACTAAGCCTAGCACAATCATCCAAATTTATCCCCACTCTTTCACCTTTTTCATTTAAAGGATTCATCACATAAATTCGGTAAATTTTTTTTCCATTTTCACTGACTAATTCACTATCATAAAGTTCTAAATTTGCTTCTTTGCATAAAGCCTCAAGATTCATTTTTTTCCTTTTTTATCTTTTCAAAAAGCGCATCCATGTGATTTTGATACTCGAGTCTATCATCAAATTTAAAATGAAAATTCGGACAGCGATACCAACCTTGCTCACTCATACAATAGTTTTGCAAAGCCCTTGATGCCTTTTTTAAAGCGTTAAGAATTTTTTCTTGCTCATGGGCATTGAAAAACATTTTATCAAGATACACAAAAGCATCATATCTGCCTTTTTTGCATTCTACATCCACAACGCAAAGATTTTTTAAATTCTCATCATCTAAATTTGCCAAAGCTTCAGGGATAAGCTCTTTTAAAATGCTTTCTGTGCGTAATTTTTTAATCTCGGCTGGATTCATAGACTTACTTTTTCTTCAACTTCTTTATAACTTTCTATATAATCACCCACTCTCATATCATCACATCCTTGTATGCCAACGCCACACTCATAGCCTTTTGCAACCTCTTTAACATCATCTTTAAAACGTTTTAAAGAACTCACGCTTCCTTCAAAAACCACAACGCCTTCTCGTATGAGACGAATTTTAGCCCCTCTATTGATCACGCCTTCTGTAACCATACAGCCCGCAATTTGACCCAATTTTGGCACATTAATCACTTGTCTGATTTCAGCTTGACCCAATTGCTCTTCAGAAATTATAGGGCTCATCATACCACCAAGCAAGGCTTTAACATCGTCTAAAAGATTATAAATAACATTGTAGGTTTTTATTTCAACACCTTTATCTTTAGCACGTTCTTTGATTTCCCCTGTTGGACGTATATTAAAACCAAGCACGATAGAATTTTCACTCGCACTAGCAAGTTCAATATCGCTTTGTGTGATTCCACCTACCCCGCTATGGATGATATCGACTTTAATTTCATCGTTTCTTAATTTTTCCAAACTCGCTTTTAAAGCTTCTAGCGTTCCTTGAACATCTGCTTTTAATATAACTGGTAAAGCTTTGATATTGCCTTCTTTGATTTTAGCTCCAAGTTCATCAATGCTGACTTTTGTGGATTTGCTAAGCTCTTTTTGACGATTGTATTCATAACGTTTAGCCGCATACTCTCTTGCTTCTTTATCGGTTTTAACAGCAATTAAAATTTCACCCGATTGTGCCACTTCACTTAAACCAACTATCACTCCACATTCACCTGGCTTGATCTCTTTAAGTGCTTTGCCTTGATCATCACTCATAGCTTTTATTTTTCCATAAGAAACACCCGCTACAACCGTATCACCTACTTTTAAAGTTCCATTTTGCACGATCACAGTAGCAACTGCACCACGACCTTTTTGTATGGAAGATTCTATAATACTTGCCTTTGCGTAATTTTTAGGATTTGCTTTTAACTCTAAAATATCAGCCTGTAAAAGCACGATTTCAAGTAAATCTTCTATCCCCATCCCTGTTTTAGCAGATACACCTACAAATTCATAACTTCCACCCCACTCTACTGGCATGATCTCAAGTTCAGCAAGTTGTGTTTTTACCATATCAGGATTTGCACCCTCTTTATCCATCTTATTGATCGCTATGATGATAGGCACATTAGCAGCTTTTGCATGATTGATCGCTTCTTTTGTTTGAGGTTTAACTCCATCATCAGCAGCTACAACGATAATAACGATATCGGTTATACTTGCACCCCTTGCACGCATAGCCGTAAAAGCCTCATGACCTGGAGTATCGATAAAGGTGATCTTTCGATCATTTTTTTCCACCATATAAGCACCCACATGCTGGGTAATTCCGCCTGCTTCGCCACTTGCAACACGAGATTTTCTGATAAAATCTAGCAATGAAGTTTTACCATGATCAACGTGTCCCATTATCGTAATAACAGGTGCTCTAGTGATTAAATCTTTTTCATCATCTTGAGTTTCATAATCTTTTACATAATCAAATTCATCCGCTTCATTAGTAATAGTAATTTCTATACCAAATTCAGAGCCCAAAATCTCAATAGCATCTTCATCTAAAAAATCATTTTTAGTTGTCATCATACCTAACATAAAAAGCTTTGAGATTACTTCGCTTGTGTTTTTGCCTATTTTATCGGCAAATTCATACACTCTAATTTCTTTAGGAATTTCAACGCTTGTAATGGCTTCATTTTCTTTTTTTTCTACTTTTTTAGGCGGTTTTTTACGACTTCTTCTTTGAATTCCGCCTTCAGCAAAATTAACAGAATTACCCACAGCTTGGCGTAAAAAATTAGGCTGTTTTTTAACCGTATTGTTCGGCTTTTCTTCTTCCTTAACGCTAAAATCAGGCAAAACAACCTCATCCTCATCATCTAAAGAAATTTCGGCAAAATCTTGATTTCCTAAAAGATCCATTTTTTGAGTATTTTCTTTTTTGACTGCAATATTAGGTTTTTTATCTTTTTTCTTCTTTTTTGCAGAATCATCAAGATCAGTATTTGAAAACATCGTTTTTAAATTAATTCTTTCTTGATTTGAAGGAGTATCAGCAGCACTTTTTGGTTCTTCTTTTTTTGCAAGTTCTTCTTCGGTTTTTTTCTTTTTAACAATCACAAGCCCTCTTCTTTTTGCCAAAGTAGCACTCGCTAAACTCTCTTGAACTTTTTCTTTAGGCTCTTCTTTGACTTCTTCTTTTGGCTTAATCGTTTCTACTTTTTCTACCTTTTCTTGTTTTGCTACAGTAGTAGTTTTTGCGGTTTGAACCTTGTCTTCTTTTGCTTTGGTTTTTGTTTTTTTTGCCGGAGTTTGCTTGATATTTTTCTTAAAAGCTTCGGGGATAACTTTAGTTTGTATGTATTCATAAATTCCCGCAGCAACATCAGGTTCTACGGCATTTGATGCGGTTTTGATATTGAGTCCCAATTCGTTAGCCTTTTCGATGATTTCTTTGCTGTCGTATCCTAATTCTTTTGCGATTTCATGAATTCTAATTTTTGCCATTTAAAACGATCTCCTTTATATTCTGCTGAGTGATTTTTATATTTAATTTTTTACATATTTTCGAGAATGTGGCCTGAAATTTTTCATCCTCCATTAAAAGACAATGATTGCACAAATAAATACTACGACCAAAAGCTAAATTTTGGTATAACTCCGCCTTAAAAACCTTTAATCTATGCAATTCTTTTTGAAAAAAACGATTTTTGCAAACCACGCACATTCTAACCGGTTTATGTTTGTCTGCATTTTTAGAATTATATCTTTTTTTTTCATTTTTTAGCAAATTTCAAAACCTTTATTATCAAATTCTAAAACCAAAATTTTAAAATTTCTAAATTTTTTCTCAAGTTGCTGTTTTAAATAATTTGCATCCTCTTTATAAGCAAGATTAAAAAAGCTAGAACCTGATCCCGAAAGAGTGCTCATTAAAGCTTTGTTTTCTAAAGCAAATTTTTGCACCTCAAAAAGTTCGGGTAAATTTTTCATTCTATGATTTTGATGGATTAAATCTTTACTAGCTATAGTCAATAAATCGTATTTTTTTTCCAAAAAACAAGCTGTAAGAAAAGAAGAATGAGCTAAGTTAAATACGCACTCTTTAAGATTAAAACTTGATGGTAAAGCCGTACGACTTTGCTCTGTGCTTATAAATACATTTGGAATAACTACAACAGCACTTAAATTTTCATCTATGGATTTTTTTATACTAAAAACATTTTCATTTTCAACCACAGAAGTTACAAATCCTCCCAAAACCGCCGGAGCTATGTTATCAGGATGATTTTCATATTTTAATGCCTCATTTAAGATTTTTTGTTTTTCAACCCTAAATCCAGCCATTTCAAAAGCCGCTCCAATAGCTCCAACAATGACAGCAGAAGAGCTTCCAAGACCTCTAGATAAGGGAATTTTATTTTCAAAAATAAAGCGAAATTTTTCTTTTTTTCCACTCAATCTTTCATAAACTTCATTAAAAATACTCACAAAAATATTATTTTTTTTAAGGCTTAAATTTTCACTGCCTTCTCCATAAATGCTGATGCTAAAAAAATTGGATTTTTCAATGATAGTGCTATTAAAAAGCCCTATGCTTAAACCAAGACAATCAAATCCTGGTCCTAAATTTGCACTCGTTGCAGGTACTAAAATTTTCAATATTGATTCCTAGTAAAATTATTTAAATTGCAGGTAAAAAATAAAAAGGTAGATTATCATCTTTTTTATTAAGCTTGCTTAAATTTGAAGGTAGGATAAACTCTCCTGAAACAGCCTTTTCTAAAACAATTTCATCCCCTTTTTTGACAAAACACATTTCTCTATGAGCACTGATGGGCTGATTATTATTCAACTCAAATGCGCTAATTGCAAACAAAGGAATATTTTTAACTATGCTTAGAGTACTCAAACTCACATAAGAAATTTTAATCCCCATAAAAGAGCCTGGACCGTTAGCATAAATAAGCTCATCAAAGGTGAAATCTTGAAGTAATTCTTGTAAAATTTTAGGTATAAATTCACTCGCTTTTTCATCGCTTGTTATGCTTTTTACAAGAAGATCATTTTCATAAATACCAAGCATTAAAGGCTTAGATAAGGCATTAAGCAAGAGAGAAGTTTTTATGCAAAAACCTTTTCATAAGCTTTTTCATTTGCTTTTTCAAGACTGACAATCTCATAAGCTTCTTTATCTTTTAACACCTCTTTAGTGAGTAAGTGATTTAAATGATGGCTTCCAGCAAAAGATATATAATCGCCAAAAACTCTATATCCAAGCAAGGTTAAATCCCCAATAGCATCTAAAATTTTATGTCTTACAAATTCATCCTTAAAACGCAAACCTTCAGGATTTAAAATTCTACTCTCATCGACAACTATAGTATTTTCCAAACTGCCGCCAAGGGCTAAATTTTTATCTCTAAGCATTTGAACATCTTTTAAAAAACCAAAAGTTCTAGCTCTTGCGATATTTTCTATATAATTTTTTTTGCTAAATTCAAAATTATAAGTTTGCTCACCTATAACCGCATTGTCAAATTTGATGGTATAATTAATACGAGGCTCTTTAGTCGGTATTAATCTTACAAATTTATTCCCATCTCTTACTTCTATTGGTTTTTTAATAACCATAATTTTTTTAGATGCATCTAGTTCTACAACTCCCGCTTCATCAAGCATCATACAAAAACTAATACTTGATCCATCCATAACAGGAGCTTCGTTTGCATTTAAAACAATACGCACATTATCAATTCCATAAGCATTTATAGCACTCATTAAATGTTCTATCGTTGAAATAAAACCGCGATCATCTCCTAAAACAGTGGCCATTTGAGTATTGATTACATTTTCAGGAATCGCTTTGTAACTTGCATTTAAATCACTCCTAAAAAAAACTATGCCGCTATCAGCCTCCAAAGGCTCAAGAGTAATTTCGATAGGTTCGCCTTTGTGTAGTCCTATTCCTACACCTTTTACTGATCTTGCTAAGGTTAATTGTTTCATTGTTTTTGTCCTAAAATTATTTTTTTTCCATTATTTAAAACTTTATAAATATTTTCCTCGATCCATTTTCTATCTTGCCATTGCTCCGGACGTGTTTCTACTCCTTGAACTAAAACCCCAAAATGCAAATGATCTCCAAGAGCTAAACCACTTTTTCCTGTTCTTGCGATCACACTTTGGCTGGCTATTTTTTCGCCGACATCAATATCTTTAGATGAACAATGCCCATAAAGACTATAAACACCAAAGCCATGATAAACAATCAAATTAAGCCCGTAAATTCCATTCTTTTGTGCAAATACAACTTTTCCAGAATTATTGCTAAAGATTGGAGCTTCTCTAACACTAGCCAAATCTATACCCATATGGTAAGAATCGCTAACAAATTGACCATTATAAGAATAATATCTATGATCAGCAAAATCCCCAACTTTTAGTGCATGTTTAAGCGGCAAAAATAAATTAAGGGAAAAATTATCAATTTTATCTTCTAAAACATTTGAAGTGATTTCATGTATGAGTTTTTCATTATCATTTCTTAAAGTTTCATTGACGAATTTAAATTTGTCAAAACGCGTAAAATTATTGTCTTTTGGAGCGTATTCTTGAGCTAAATTTTCAATTTTACCATCTAAGAAACTATCTGTAAGGTTGATATTAGAAACTTTATACTTTCTATTTAGAAAATAATACCTTATGCGCTCTTTAGAAATATTTCCAGCCTTATCTGTTGCAATCACATAAGCTCTAAACTCATCATCTCTTGCATCCCAAGCAATAAGGGCTGCATAATAACCATCTTTAACATAAGGAGTTGCTTTAAAGATCTTTCCTCTATTTGTCTCGATATAAACTTGATCTAAGTTAGCATCTTTTGCAGAAAATACAACGCTAGCTGCCCCGCCTTGCTCGATTTGATAAGAATTGCTTAAAATATTTATTTTAGGAGAGACATTATCAACTATAATCGCGATTTGTTTTTTTGCTTTATCTTGATCAAAAATATTCCAAAAACAATCATTTTCAGCAATGATTTCCATAATAAAAGATTTTGATTTTTCGCTACTTTTTGGCAAAGCAACTTGCAAAGTAATATCATTTAATTTTTGTATTTTTTCATCTGCAATTAACATTCCAGAATCTTGATCATCTTTTTTTAAAATAATTTTTACATTTTTAATAGAACGATTCTCATCTTTAATATGCACATAAATAGGTTCTTTAAGATTTGTATAGACAATATCGGGCATAAGAATTTGAGGTAAGCTTTTTCTCACTATATCTTCTTTTTTTACAATAAAAAAAACTGCCAAAACAACAAGGATTAAAAAATACAGATAAAAAGTCTTTTTCTTTCTTCTTGCCATCTTTTCTTCCTAAGATAAAAATCAATTATTTTTAGTTTTTAAAAATTTTATAAAAATATAGTAAACACTTAAAATAGAGAAAGTAAAAATCATATAAGAAGCTTAACTTAAATAAAAACAGCTTTAAAACATCTTGTTTTTATTAAAATTTTTCTGATATAATCATAACTTTGTAATATAAAGCTTATTTTTAGGTAAAAAAATCAATGAAAAAAATTATCAGTGTTTGTTTATTAGCTACTTTGAGTAGTGCTACTGTTATAAAAGAAATTAAATTTAGCGGTTTAAATCATCTTTCAAATACAAGCGCACTTAATCTTACCGGTTTAAAAATTGGAGAAAAGCTAGATCTTTCCAAGGTTAATAAAGCTATACTTAATCTTTATAAGCAAAATTATTTTGATAATATTGCTGTAGAAGAAAATAATGGGATTTTAAACATTATTGTTACAGAAAAACCGAGTATTGCTAAAATCACAGTTACAGGAATTGCTTCCAATGATCGTAAGCAAATTGAAAGTATGCTCGGAATTAAAAGAGGAAATTTATTTGACGAATCAAGTGCCAAAGAAGCATGTGATCGCATTAAAAACTACTATGAAGCAAGAAGTTATTTTGACACTGTTGTAGAATACAAAACAAAAACTCTAAACAATACAGACGGCCTAGAACTTGAATTTATAGTAAATCGTGGAGAAAATATTATCATCGATAATGTTTATTTAAGTGGAGCTAAAAAGCTATCTTACTCCGATATAGAACCTGCTGTTATCAATAAAGAAAAAGAATTTATGGGCTGGATGTGGGGAAGAAATGACGGAAAGCTTAAAATATTTGAATTAAATAATGATAGCGCAAGAATTAGCGATGAGTATATGAAAAAAGGGTATTTAGATGTACAAGTTTCAGCTCCTTATCTAAAAACTTATACGGATTTGTATCAAGCTGATTTAACCTATTTTATCAAAGAAGGCAAACCTTATAAAATTAAAAATATCTCTATAGAAAACCCTTTATTTGAAGAAAAGCAAAATTTAAAAACAGTTAAAAATCTACGCTCTAGCGTCGGTAAAATTATCAATATCGAAGATGTTAGAAAAGATGTAAAAACTTTAGAAACGCAAAGTGCTGATTTAGGTTATGCTTTTGTTGAAGTTTATCCAGATATCCAAAAAAATGATGAAACCCATGAGGTTACAATTAATTTTAAAGTCATTCCTCATGAAAAAGTTTATATTAGAAATGTAATTATTGCAAATAATTCTCGTACAGTCGATCGTGTTATACGTAGGGAATTATATATTACAGAAGGCAATTTATATAATAGAACGGATTTAACCGAATCCAAAAACGCTCTAAGAAGAACTTCTTATTTTGATGATGTTAATATTAAAGAAAAAAAGGTTGATGATACACATATTGATCTTATTGTCGATGTCAAAGAAGCTTCCACAGGTGCAATTTCTGGAGGTATAGGATATGGATCAAGTGATGGACTACTTTTAAATGCTTCTCTTTCTGATACAAATATTTTTGGATCAGGAATTAAAAGCTCGGTGAGTGTGGATAAAAGCGACGATACTTTATCAGGAAGAATCAGCTTAATTAACCCACGAGTTCTTGATAGTCAATATAGCCTAGGAGGAACTCTTTATTCTAATGATTATGAGTGGGATAATTATTCAGAAAAAAATTATGGATTTGATATTACTGTAGGTCGTCAATTTGCAAGATATTTTAATGCAAGTTTAACTTATAATTTAGAACAAAGTGATATTTATCATCTTAGTCCAACCCTTTTAAGAACAGGTTATGATCTTGGAAAAAGTATCAAAAGTTCTATATCTCCAGCTCTTTCATTTAATAATACAGATGATTATTATTTACCAAGATCTGGAATGATCACTTCGACAAGTCTTGAGTATGCTGGAATCGGTGGAGATCAAAAATTTCTATCCTCAAGCACTAGGTTTAATTTTTATCAAGGTTTGCAAGATTATATAGGCTATGATCTCATTTATCGCTATAAAGCTAGTTTTTATAAAGTTTGGAATAGAGGTTACTTACCAATCAATCAAAGAATTTATTTGGGAGGTATTCGCTCAATTCGTGGTTTTGAAAGTAGAACTGTAAGCCCTAAAAATGAATGGGGTGATGAAGTGGGCGGAACGATAGCTTTTGCCAATTCCGTAGAGCTTAGTTTTCCATTGATAGATAGAATCAAACTTCGTGGAAGTATGTTTTTTGATTATGGTATGATAGGACGTAAAAATTTAGATGAAATTAAAAGAATGAGTACGGGCGTTGGTTTAGAATGGATCACTCCTATAGGACCTTTACAACTCATCTTTGCTAAACCGCTAAATAAGAAAAAAGGCGATGATACGAGTACTTTTGAATTCAATCTAGGAACACGTTTTTAATATTTTTTAGATGCATTAATGCATCTAAAAATTCAAATACTTACTACAAATAAATTTCATTTCATAAAAATTTTACTAATTGCAAGAAAAGATAAGAAAATTTTGATATAATTCTTAAATTTTTTAAATCTAATTAGGTAGTTTATATGAATTTTGCAGATATTTTTTCAAAAATTAGAAGACAACAACCTAGCGTAAAAGAAGCACCAAATCACTGGGTAAAATGCCCAAGCTGTCATGCTTTAATGTATTATAAAGAAATAGAATCTTGTTTTAATGTATGTCCTAAATGTTCTCATCATATGAGAATTTCTCCTATAGAAAGAATCAATCTTTTAAGCGATGAAAATAGTTTTGTAGAATTTGATGCAAATTTGGAAGCTATTGATCCTCTAAAATTTGTTGATAGTAAATCCTATAAAAAAAGATTGAGTGAAAATCAAAATAAAACAGGCAAAAAATCTGCGGTCGTAAGCGGAGAATGTACAATTGATGGGATTAAAACTCAGCTAGTTGTATTTGATTTTTCTTTCATGGGGGGCTCTTTAGGATCAGTAGAAGGTGAAAAAATAGTTCGAGCCATACAAAGAGCCATCAGTAATAAAAATCCTTTAGTGATTGTAAGTGCAAGTGGAGGTGCTAGAATGCAAGAAAGCACCTATTCTTTAATGCAAATGAGTAAAACAAGTACTGCTTTAAAACTCTTAAGCAAAGAAAAAATTCCTTATATTAGCATCTTAACAGATCCAACCATGGGTGGCGTGAGTGCTTCTTTTGCTTGGCTTGGAGATTTGGTGATTGCCGAGCCAGGGGCTTTGGTAGGCTTTGCAGGAGAAAGAGTTATAAAACAAACCATAGGAGCTGATTTACCACAAGGCTTTCAAAGAGCTGAATTTTTATTAGAACATGGTCTTATAGATGCAATAGTCGAACGATCTGAAATGAAAAAATATCTTAGCGATGTACTTAAGTTTTTTTGCGGAAACTGATTTGCAAATTAATATTTTTTATATACAAAAAAGTGATGAATTTGAAATTTTAGATCAAAAATATTTTAAGTTAATATCTAAATTTGCCACAATTAAAGAATACAATCTTTTTAATAAAAAAATAGCTAATGCACAAAATCTTAATAATCCAGAACTAGCGAAAAAAAGTTATGAAGAAGTATTTAATACGCATAAAAAAGGCTTTAATATAGCCCTTGATGAAAGAGGCAAAGAGCTAACAAGTTTAGAATTTGCCAAAATGATACAAGATAAAATTGAATTAAGTTTTTTTATAGGTGGAGCTTATGGACTGAGAAAAGAATTTACGGAAAAATTAGATTTTAGCCTTTCGTTGAGTAAATTGACTTTGGCACATTATTTTGTTAAAACTTTGCTTTTAGAACAAATTTATCGCGCCTTTTGCATTAACTCCAATCACCCTTACCATAAATGAATTAGGAAATTTCATGAAAAAAAATGACTTAAACTTTTTTAAAGATAATCTAGAGCAAAGAAAAAAAGCTATCAAAGAAGATTTGCACAGCAATTCTAAAGAAATTGAAGCCTTACACAATAGCGTTCCTAGCGATAGCGTTGATTTTTCAGTGATAGAAACAAATTCTCAAATTGATCTTGCTATCAGTGCTAATTTAAAACAAGAATTAAAAGAAATTGAAGAATCTCTCGATAAAATCAAAAACAATACTTATGGAATTTGTGAATCTTGTGATGACGAAATTGCTGTTGAAAGACTCAAAATAAAACCTCATGCAAAATATTGTATCACTTGTCGCGAAAATTTAGAAAAAGGAAAAATTTATGAAAGTTAAATTATTTTTGGGTGCTAGCCTTATTTACACTCTTATAATTTTTGCATTTGCTTGGTATTTAAAACTTGGTAGCTATACTCTAAATTTTAGGACTTATAATTTTGAGCTTCCGGTTATGATTTGGTTGATTTTACCTTTAATTCCTTTGATTTTTTTTGCTACTTTTCACATGATCTTTTATCATTTTTTACTCACTTTTAAATTCAAGCATTTCTTCAAAGACTCTGCCAAATTTGAAAGCTATATCCAAAATTTACTTTTAGAAAAAGAGTTAAATACAAGCTTTAGCACTCAAGAATTTAGAAAAGTAGCACAACTAGCAAAAATTGTAAAAACCCATGAAAAAATTCCAAATGAAACCAAGATCAATGAAATTCTAGATCTTATTGATGCTTTAAATAATCAAGAATATGTCAATATTTCTAAATTCAAGCTTGCAAATAATAATATTTTATTTTTAAAAAATGAGCAAAATCGCATTCAAAATGATATAAATTATGCCTATTCTAAAATAAAAAACATCACTGAAATCAAAGACGAGTTTGAGGAATTAGCCTTTAATACTCTTCTTAAAAAAGGCAATTACGAACAAATCAAAAGTATTAAAATTTCTAAAAATTCTCATCAAATTTTAAATTTAATCAAACGCTTTAAAGATGGAAATCTTGAACTTAATACCGCTGAATTTGAAGTTTTGCTGACTCATTCTCTCTTAAATGAAAAAGAATATTTAAGTATTGCGAAAATGAGTACTCAATTTTTTAATCCAGATGCAATACTAGGAATTTTTTCTAAAATAAAAAATGAAAAAAATGAAGCGTTAAAAGCATACTTATATTTACTTGCCGAATTTGGACTTTTAGATGAGTTAAGAGAACAAATTAGAAAAGATGAAAAAAAATTCAGTGATTTTAAAGCCTTTTTAATCCTTAAAGAAAATAACATCAAATTTGATTTAAATCATCTTATACAATGATAGATTTTACCAATAAACCCTTATTTTTAGCTCCAATGGCAGGTTTTTCAGACTTGCCATTTAGAAATGTGGTTAAAAAATTTGGAGCTGATGTAACCATTAGTGAGATGATAAGCTCTAATGCTTTAGTTTATGAAAGCTCTAAAACTTTGCACATGTTAGAACGTTCCGAATTTGAAAAACCTTATATTGTGCAAATTGCTGGAGGCGATAAAGAAGTGCTTAAAAAAGCGGTTGAACTTCTTAATCAAATGGATTTTATAGATGGTATCGATTTTAACTGCGGCTGTCCTGTAAATAAAGTAGTTAAGCAATGTGCCGGTAGCGCCTTATTAAACGATTTGGAACTTTTTAAAACTTTAGTGGGAGTGATCAAGCAAACCAATAAAAAAAGATTGACAAGCGTCAAATTTAGACTAGGATTTAATGAAAAATATCCTGAAAAAATGGCTAAAATTTGCGAAGATTTAGGTGTTGATTTTGTAAGCATTCATGGACGAACAAGAAAACAACTTTATAGCGGAAAGTCTGATTATGACTCTATAGCCTTTGCTAAAGCAAATGTAAAAATTCCTGTTATTGCTAATGGGGATATTAATGCAAATAACGCGCTTGAAGTTTATAATATCACAAAATGCGATGGATTGATGATAGGAAGAGCAAGTATAGGTAATCCTTGGATCTTTTATGAAATAAAACATAATAAAAAAGTTGAAGAAAACTTAAAAAAAGAAATTATATTAACCCATTTTGAAGAAATGCTAAAGCATTACCAAAATCAAGCTGTAAGTATATTTCGTAAGCATTTGCATGAGTATTCTAAAGGACACAAAGAAGCTTCAGCTTTTAGAGATGAAATCAATCGCATCAATGATGCAAAAGAAATGAAGAAAAAAATAGAATCATTTTTCTAATCATTTTAAATTTGAAGTTTTTAAAAGATTAAAAACTTCAATAAAATTTTTTACTGACATCCCTCGCATTCTATGCTGCGATCGGCCACATTGACTTTTTCACTATTAGGGCTTTCACTTCTTAAATAATATGTAGATTTAACGCCAAGCTCCCAAGCGAGTTGGTAAATTTCATTAAGATAACCTCCGCTTGCCTTATCTAGCGATAAAAAGATATTTAAACTTTGTCCTTGATCGATCCACTTTCCACGTATAGCAGCTGCTTTTACTAAAATTCTTTGATCAAGCTCATAAGCTGGAGTATAATATTCCCAAGTTTCAAGGCTTAAATTTGGAACAACAACAGGTATCATGCCGCTTAAATTCTGCTCAAACCACTTACGCTTATAAACAGGTTCTATAGTTTGAGTGGTTCCTACCAAAATAGATATAGAAGAAGTAGGAGCGATCGCCATTAAATACCCATTTCTCATACCATCTTTTTTTACTTTTTCTCTAAGTTTATTCCAATCACAATCACTTTGATTAAACAAACCTTCTCTTAAAGTTAAAGCTTTAGCTTGTTCATTAGCAACATCAATAGGAAAAATTCCTTTACTCCAGTTTGATCCTTGAAAATCAGGATAAGATCCTTTTTCTATAGATAAATTAGAACTTGCATTGATAGCCTCAAAACTAATTTTTTCCATAATTCTATCAATCATTTCAAAATGCTCTTCACTTCCCCAATGAATTCTAGCTTCAGCAAGCATTTGTGCTTCTCCCATAACTCCAAGCCCTATAGAACGCGATTTTAAATTTGTATCTTTTACTTTTCTATGAGGATAAAAATTTAAATCGATCACATTATCAAGCATACGAATAGCCGTAGGCACAACGCGTTCTATATCTTCATTAGAATGTACTTTACTTAAATTAACACTTGCCAAATTGCACACAGCGGTTTTGCCGTCATTTTTGTATTTTTCAACTATATAAACTTTATTGCCATCAATACTATCTAAAGTTGAAATTTTCTTAGCTGATTTTTCATAGCCACCATCTATAATAACACGCTCTTCTTCATCATAATGTCTCTCATCGCCGTTTTCAAAAACAACTTTAATTTGATAATAATTAGCATCGGTATTTTGAAAAATTTCAGTGCATAAATTTGAACTTCTAATGATTCCAACGTGAGAATTTGGATTGGCTTTATTAGCAGTATCTTTAAAACATAAAAATGGCAAACCTGTCTCAAAATAATTTAACAATATTTTTTTCCAAAGCTCTTTAGCCTCTACGATTTCTTTAACTATATTTTCATCTTTTTCATATTCTTCATAACGTTTTTCAAATTCTTCACCATACAAATCACACAAATCAGCTGTATCAGCAGGATCAAAAAGCGTCCATTTATCATTAGCTCTAACCCTTTTCATAAAAAGATCATTGATCCATAAAGCAGGGAAAAGCTCATGTGCTCTACGTCTTTCCTCTCCGGAATTCTTTCTTAAATCTATAAAATCACCTATATCCATATGCCAAGGCTCTATATAAACCGCAATAGCACCTTTTCTAGTTCCAAGTTGATCTACAGCCACCGCAATATCATTTGTAATTTTTAAAAAAGGAATAATCCCTCCGGCTGCATTTTTATGTCCGTCTATGCTTCCACCCATAGCACGAACTTTAGACCAATCCCAACCTATACCACCACCAAATTTAGATAAAAGTGCCATTTCTTGATAAGAATCAAAAATTCCTTCAATATTATCAGGAGTGCTTCCTATATAACAAGAACTGAGTTGATGTCTAGTGGTTCTAGCATTTGAAAGAGTTGGAGTAGCAAGCATAATTTCAAATTTAGAGATCAAATCATAAAATTTTTTAGCCCATTCTCCAGGATTAAATTCATTTTGCGCCAAAAACATAGCTATAGCCATAAACATTTGCTGTGGAAGTTCTATGGGCATACCCTTGCTATCTTTGATCAAATAGCGATCATATAAAGTTTTAACACCCAAATAAGTAAATTGCATATCGCGTTCAGGCTTAATATAGTCATTTAAATCATCTAAATCATATTTTTCTTTTAAGCCTAATAAAATTCTTCCTTCTTTTTCCCCTCTTTCAAAATAATCACGTAGGTGATTATAGCGATTCATACCATTAACTTTTTTATACAAATCAAACAAAAAAAGTCTAGCAGCAACAAAAGTCCAATTTGGACAATCAATATCTATCTTATCTACAGCCGTTTTAATAAGAGTTTTTTGAATTTCTTCGGTTGAAATTCCATCCCTAAACTGAATTTTTGCATCAAGCTCTAACTCACTTAAACTCACACCTTCTAAATCTCTCACAGCATCGGAAGTGCATTTTTTAATTTTAGAAATATCTAACTCTTCTGTTCGGCCATTTCTTTTTATAACTTTCATTGTTTTCCTTGCTTAATTATTTAAATGTTCTTGCAAAAATAGCATCAATATTTTTTGTATAGTAATTATAATCAAAACATTTACGTATATCTTCTTCGCTTAAACTTTTTCTTAAATCTTCATCATTTAAAAGTGCGATTAAAAATAAACTTTCGTTTTTATCATTGATTGCTTCTTTGCCATTTTGCAAATCAGCCCATACCTTCATAGCATTTCTTTGAACGATTTTATAAGCTTCCTCACGACTAATTCCTTTAAAAGGAAGTTCTAGTAAAACACGTTGAGAGAAAACAAGTCCTCCGGTAAGATTTAAATTTTTCATCATATTTTCTGGATAAACTAAAAGATTTTCGATCAAATTTGTAAGACGTGCAAGCATAAAATCTGCTGTTATAAAAGCATCAGGTAAAATAAATCTCTCTACACTAGAATGAGAAATATCTCTTTCATGCCAAAGTGCAACATTTTCCAATGCTGGAGTAACAAAAGATCGAAGAACTCTGCAAAGTCCTGTAATATTTTCACTCAAAACTGGATTTCTCTTATGTGGCATTGCCGAACTTCCTTTTTGCCCTGCACTAAAAAATTCTTCAGCCTCATAAACTTCCGTTCTTTGAAAATGCCTTATTGCCACAGCGATTTGCTCACAAGATGAAGCTAAAATCGCAATAGCTGAAATCACTTGTGCGTAACGATCTCTTTGGATAACTTGATTTGAAACTGGAGCAGGTTTAAGATCTAAATTTTTGCAAACCTCTTCTTCAAATTCCAAAGGAGCGTGGGCGAAATTTCCCATTGCACCGCTGATTTTTCCATAACTAATCACTTCTTTAGCGTGCTCTATAAGATCTTTAGCGTGCAAAATTTCATCATACCAAATTGCCATAACCAAACCAAAAGTTATAGGCTCACCATGAATTCCATGACTTCTTCCAACCATTAAAGTATTTTTATGCTCCATGGCACGTTTTTTTATGGCTTCTAAAAGCAATGAAATATCCTCTAAGATAAGCTCCAAACTTTCTTTGATTTGTAAAGCAACCGCAGTATCAATGCAATCAGAACTCGTCATTGCATAATGCACAAAGCGACTCTCTTCTCCCAAACTTTCACTCACACTTGTAAGAAAAGCTATAACATCATGTTTGGTTGTTTTTTCAATTTCATCAATTCTATCAATGTCAAATTTTGCATTTTTTAAGATTTTTTCACAGTCAGTATCATTAATAAGACCTAATTTATTCCAAGCTTTTACAGCTGCTAATTCTACTTTTAACCATGCATCATATTTGGCTTTAACATCCCATTTTTTAGCCATAATTTCTCTGCTATATCTTGCAACCATGCTTTTAAACCTTTTTAGTTATAATTTTAAAATGAAAAAATGGAATTTTATCTAAAAAATTCTAAGAAAGAAGTTAAATGCCCTATATCAAAACAAAACTACCTAATAATGGAAAAAAGGCGTTTCAAGTCCTTATGGAGGCCTTAAAAATTCCCATAAATGAGGCACAAAGACTGATCGATAAAAAAAGACTTTTTTGCGATGGAAATTTAGTTGAAGAAAAAAATAAAATTTTAAATGGAACGGTAGAATTAATTGTTTATGAAACCCATCCAAAGGGAGTGGAGATTGTATTTGAAAATGAAGATTTTGCCGTACTTGAAAAACCAAGTGGCGTTCTTAGCCATCCTAATGGAAGGCATTGTCAATATAGCCTTAGTGATGAAATTTGGCATTTATGGGGAAAGCAAGCTTGTATAGCCCATCGTCTTGATAAAGAAACCAGCGGTTTAATCCTCGTTGCAAAAAATAAATATGCTCAAATTGAATTTAAAACCATGTTTGAAAAAAGACAGATTCAAAAAGAATATTTAGCTTTGGTTTTAGGAAAAGTAGAAAAAAATTTCAAAATTGATGCTTGTATAGATTTAATCAAAAATTATCACGATGTAAAAACCAGAATGCAAATTTGCGAAAAAGGAAAACAAGCTTTGACCGAATTTGAAATTTTGAATTTTTTTCCTAAGCACAATTGCACACTTTTACTTTGCAAACCCTTAACAGGAAGACAGCATCAAATAAGAATTCACTTACACCATGCAAAATATCCTATATTAGGCGATCCACTTTATGGCTTAAAAAAAGAAGAAATTGAAGCGATATTGGATGAAAAAATAAATTTGGAAGAAAGAATCCATCTAACAGGTGCTAAACGCTTATGTTTGCATGCTAAAACATTAAAATTCATTTTTAGAGATCATCAATTTATCATTGATTCTAAAAAAAATATTGAAAATGAATTTATACAAGCCTTATATATCTAATGCTTTAAAAATTTATTATTAATTAATAAATTTTACATTATGATTATAAAACTTTTAAAAACAAGGAAACTAAACAATGAAAATATTTTATACAATGCTATTTTTAATAACAACAACATTTGCAATTGATATGATCACCCCACTTCCAGATAAAATACCTTATGATAAACAAAAAGCTATCCTTGGAAAAAAATTATATATGGATACCTCTTTATCTAAAGATGGAAAAGTATCTTGCAATACCTGCCATAATATTAATAATTATGGAGTGGATAATACCACAAATTCAACAGGGGTGAATAATCAATTAGACACGCCTTTTAACACACCAACGACTTTTAATTCTGTGTTTAATTTTGTCCAATTTTGGAATGGACGGGCACAAAATTTACAAGAACAAGCAAAGGTGCCTTTATTTAATCCTAAGGAAATGGGTCTAACTCCAGAATTTCTCTTAAAACAAGTCAATGCAAATACTGATTATGTAAAAAGTTTTAAAGACATTTATGGGGAAGTTAGCGTAGATAACATAGCTGATGCAATTACAGAATTTGAAAAAACGCTCATCACTCCAAATTCTCCTTTTGACAGATATTTAAAAGGAGATAAAAATGCAATTTCTGAAAAAGCAAAAAGAGGCTATGAAGAATTTAAAGCTCAAGGTTGTATTTCTTGCCATCAAGGGCAAAATATAGGGGGCAATATGTTTCAAAAAATTGGCATTTTTCAAGAATATCCTAATCAAGAAAATTTAGGACGCTATGAGATCACAAATAAAGAGAGTGATAAAATGGTATTTAAAGTACCAAGTCTTAGAAATATAGCCAAAACAGCCCCTTACTATCATGATGGAAGTATACCGACTTTGGATGCTTGTGTTCAGTTTATGGCCTATTATCAACTTGGAAAATTTTTAGATCAAGAAACCGTAGATGATATAGTAGCTTTTCTAGAAAGTTTAACAGGAGAATATCATGACAGCATCCAATAAAAAAATTTCTTTTTTATATCAATTTATTTTTTTAGCAATTTGCACACTGGTTGCTATTTTTATATTATTAGGAATTATTTTCAATAATTACACCTCAAGTAAAAATACTAAAGAAATTATAAATACTTTACAGACGCTTCAAATTTTAAATACACGCATCGATAAAGTTTTTCAAAATAGCTTTAATTTTATCAACTATGATGAAAGTGTTGCAGCTGTTAAACAAATGGAAGATATGTTAAAAAAGCTTAAAGAATTAGGGATTGATGATTCTCATGCTGAAGCTATTTTTAAAGAAAAATTAGCACAATTAGATCATTTCAAATCGGCTAATTCCATCGCCGTAAATTCTAAATTTTATCTTTTTGAATTAGCTAAAGATTATTTCAATGAAACTGAAAATAATTTAAGCAAAAAAGATTCTCAAAATTTAAAGACAATGAATGCTATTCTTAGAATTGTTGCCACAGAAAATGTTTTAGAAAAAACCACATTAAAACATTTAGATGCCTTGATACAAAATTTATCAATGATGAAAAATAATGATACTTTAGATCTTTTTGCAACCCATTATAAAATGATCTTAAAACAAATCCAAATTATGCAAAGCGAATCAACTATTTATACTAATTCTACTTTAGCTAAGGAACTCAATCGCCTTAATCAAATCACACAATCAAACATTGATAAAATTAATATACAAAAACTATACGTAGCAATTGGGGTTTTTGTTTTGGTTTTTGTTTTACTGATTTTATTTATCTCTATTACTTTGAAAAAAATCATTATTCCTGTAAGAATCTTAGAAAAGCTAAGTACTAATTTAGCCAGTAAAGAAGCCAACTTATCCTCTCGCTTAAATATAGATCCAAAAAGCGAACTAGGACAAAGTGCTGCACACATCAATTCTTTTATTTCAGTTGTTCAAAATTCTGTACTTGAAGCTATTGAAAATGCAGAAGCCAATCATAAAAATTCCGAACAACTAAAAAACAACGCTAACACACTTGAAGAGAGTTCTAATTCTCAAAATAATCAAATTGAAAATGTGAAAGAAATTACTAATGTTTTAGATGATCACATTATACTAGCTGGAAATTTGGCACAAGAAAGCGTTGATAATATGCAAGATATGCATTTATTGATGAATAAAGTTGGAAGCACTCTTACTCAACTTGTTAATCTTATTAATGAAAACAATGCAAAAGAGCAAAATGTTGTTGTCAATATGGATAATTTAACCCAAAGTGCCGACAATATTATAGAAATTACTAATTCTGTTAGAGATATAGCCGATCAAACCAATCTACTTGCCCTTAACGCAGCTGTTGAAGCAGCTAGAGCAGGAGAACATGGACGAGGTTTTGCAGTCGTTGCTGATGAGGTTGGAAAACTTGCCGATAAAACAAGTAAATCTCTTTTAAGTATCAATGCTACTGTTAATACTATCGTACAGCAGATCAATGATAATAAATCTTTAATGGATCTTATTCACGAATCCATGAAAGAAACTTCTGACAAAACCAATAGCTTGCAACAAGAACTCATTAACTCTATGCACAAGTTAGAAAGCTCTATACAATCGACTCAATTTATGAAAGATAAAAGTACGCAAGTGCAAGAAAAAATGGTTATTTTAAGAGATAGCGTTGATAAAGTAAATGAACTTGCTAACCTTATCAAAGATCTTTCTTGTGAAATTAATAATATTTCTAGCAATGTCTTCAATGGAGCTTCCAAACTTTCACAAAAACTTAATAATTTCAAATAATTTTTTCCGTATTTTATAAATACGGATTAAATATTTTATGTTTATTTTATTTTAATGGGGTACAATTTAATAACTTTAGCTAAAAAGGAGTTATTATGGAGTTTTTGGAACTTTTATTAATTTTTGTTGCCTTAATACTCATCATTAAAAAACCAGAAAAAGAAAATCTGGCTTTTAGTTTAGTGATGATAGCTTGGCTTATGATGATTGTTTTTTATGTTGGTCACAAATCAACTGGACTTTTAACCATAATGAATTTGTAAGAAGGATAAAAAATGAACGAAATTAATAAAGCAAAAAAATTTTATACCTTAATGTGTCTAGCGGGTTTTTTAATCATACTTTTACCCGTAGGAACTGCAAATATTATTTTTGGTTATTTTCTAGCTGACAGCCCTTGTGTGCTTTGCTGGGGACAAAGAGAAGCGATGATTTTTATCGGAGTAATGGCTCTTTTCATAGTTCGCTATGGAATGAAAGGAAAATATCTAGCTGCTCTTTTAATCATGACTGCAGCGGGTCTTTATCAGTCTTTTGCGCATTTTGGAAATCATGCCATGGAAGATTTAGATCAAGGTTTTGGTTTGCCTGTTTTTGGAATTCATACCTATTTTTGGGCTGAAGTTGTATTTTGGGCAGTTGTATTGCTTTTAGGTTTCATTTTTATTTTTGCACCAAAATTCAGCGCCTTTGATAAAGAATTAAATGGTGAAAAATTTAGAAAATACACAGGCTTCTCACTTGCTGCTGTTGTTATTAGCACTATTATTGTAGCTTCAAATGTTTTTCAAGCTTTTGTTGGAACTGGCGTATTTCCTTATGTAGGTCAAGGAGATCCTGTAAGATTTACCCTTAATCCAAAATATATAATTTGGAGCACAGATAGCTGGAATGGATTATGGCAAAATATCTCTTTCTTAGGAAAACGAGATGTTAAAGCTCCTGATTATGCTTTTGCACCAGCAAGTGATAAACTAGGAATTAAATTTGATAATGATGTCAATAATTCTCCGTTTGCAAAAATTGATGAAAATCTAAAAATATTAGATGAACAAACCATTAGCTTTAATAAAGCGATTAATACACTAGATTTTATCAACAATGAATTTGTAGCAAGTTCTAAATGGGATGTTTATTTCTTAGACAACAACTTCACTACAAAAGATAGCTTTGAGCTTGATCCATATTTTTCAGCAAGCATCGATCCTATCGTAGGAATTATTCCTTATATGAATGATAAATTTATCCTTATGGGTTCTAATAAATCTTTCTTAAGATTTAAGAAAAATCCAAATGCGGACGACACTTTACAATATGCTGATTTTGTAAAAGGAGCTAATCACTTTGAAGGTCAAGGAAAAGATCTAGGCCGTGGAAGATTAAGCACTATAAGATCTAAATTTAATCACGTAGCAAGTATGACTACAGATGATCAATATTTTTATCTTGCTACAGTTCCAAACAATAAAGACGCTAAAACCTTTGTTATTTCTAAATACTCTTTAAAAGATCTTGTTTTATCTGGAGAATTTACACCAAAAGCAGATCTTAAAGAAGGTAAAACTTTAGGGGATCTTTATGTTACTTCAATGACTGATAAAGATGGAAAAATATACGCTTTAAGTAAAAATCATAATGTTATAGCAGTGATTGATCCAGTTAAAGAAGAAGTTGTTAAAACTCTATCTTTTCCAAATACTATAACTAATGCAAGAAGTATTTTCTTTAAAGATGGAAAAATAAATATTCTTTCTTATCAAGATGGAGCAAATAAACTCTTTACTCTAAATTAAAACTCAAGTCCTAGTTAAAGCTAGGACTTTTGCATTTTTAAAAGCTTAAATCCAAAATCATCTTGATATTCCCCTACGATTTGAAAACCAAATTTTTGATAAAATTTTAAAGCTTTTGTATTGTCAAAATTAACTTCTACTTTATTTAACTTAAAATCCTGCATCGCCTTTTTTAAAAGTTGAGATCCAAAACCTCGATTAAAAAACGAAGGGTGTATAAAAAGCATTTGAATTTCTTCTTGATGAAAACCTAAAAAACCTGCCAATTCATCTTTTTCATAAGCAAATAAAAATTCTAATCCTTTAAAATCAAATTCCATTAAATATTTTTTAATGATTTTAAAATTCTTTTCATCCAAAAAATCATGACTTGCCTTAACACTTTCTTCCCAAAGCCCTAAAAGCTTTTCTATTTGAGTTTTGCTTAATTCTTTATAGTGTCTAATCATTTTTATATTTAATCCTATCTTTTATTCCTGCTTTTTTAAAACCTTTTAAACGAAGCAAACAGCTATCACATTCCCCACAAGCTTCATCATTGCTTTCATAACAAGACCAAGTAAGCTCCAAAGGTACATTTTCTTTTAAAGCTAACTCAACGATTTGCCCTTTATTGAGATTTATAAGCGGAGTTTTTAGTGAAACTTTAAAATTTTTACTCGTTCCATTATTGATAAAACTCTCTGCTTTTTCTATAAATTCACAAGTACAATCAGGATAACCACTACCATCTTCTTCCACAACCCCTATAAAAATACTTTCACAATTTTCTTTTTCAGCTAAAGATCCTGCAATGCTTAAAAAAATTCCATTGCGAAAAGGAACGTAGGTTATAGGCGGAGTGTCGCTATTTAAAAGAAGTTCATTTTTAGGTATATTTAACTCCTTATTAGTTAAAGCATTTCCTCCTATGATCTTAATAAAACTTACATCCAAAATATAAAATTTTTCAACTTTTAAAGCTTGGCAAATTTTTTTAAAACATTCTCTTTCTTTTTCTTGAGTTCTTTGTTCATAATCAAAATGCAAAGCTACGATCTCATAGCCTTCTTTTTTTGCCAAATAAGCACACAAAGTGCTGTCCATTCCACCGCTGATTATGCAAAGTGCTTTTTTACTCATTTTTATCCTTAATTTGTTATAATTTTTGTAATTTTAACGAATTTTTTAATCTAAAAATATAAAAAGGCAATTTTATGATAAATATAAAACTCATAGAACACATTTTTAAAGCCGCTTCCATTAGTCGCTGGAATGATTACCCAAGAATGGCAAATTTAGTTGAGCTTGATAAACAAGCGCATAAATTTATTATTGCTTATTTTATTGCTAAAATGGAAAAAGATGTTGATATGAAAATGATTATAGAAGGGGGTATTTTTGAGTTTTTAAGTCGCGTTGTGGTGACCGATATACGCCCTGATGTTTATCATGAAATCGTGCGTCAAAAAAAAGATGAGGTTAATGCTTGGGTTTTAAGCAAAATCGAGCCCATGATAGCAGATATTGAAGATGGAGAATTTCTTAAACGTTTTGAAAATTATCTTAATAATAATTCCTATGCTAAAGAAAGACTCATTTTAAAGGCTGCTTCTTATTTTGCTACTAGATGGGAATTTAATATCGTTTATCAAACCTCAGCTTTTTTAAATGATATTGACGATATTAAAAACAAAGTTGAAGAAGAATTGGAAGATTATTACGAGTTAATAGGAGCTAGAAAAATCGCTCTAAATCAAAAAATAGCAAAAATAATCGATCTTAGCGGAAGATTACGCTTTCAAAAACGTTGGGCACAAACTCCAAGAATTCCAGAAACTGCAGTGCTTGGACATATGTTAGTAGTTGCAATTTTGGGTTATTTTTATTCTTTAAAAATCAAAGCTTGTGATAAAAGATTAGAAAATAATTTTTATTGCGCTTTATTTCATGACTTGCCAGAAAGCCTTACAAGAGATATTATTAGTCCTGTTAAATATGGCATAGAAGGTCTTCATGAAATTATAAATGATTATGAAATGAAACTAATCAATGAAAAAATTCTTCCTTTTGTACCTGAAAATTTAAGAGCGGAATTTTCTTTTATACTAGGCATTAGAGAAGGAAGAGCTGGAGAACCTAATTTTGTAAAAAATGAATTTGAAAATCGCACCTATAAAAATAAAAAAATAGAACTTTGTAGTGGGAGCTTGAGTTCTTTTAATGAAAATGATTTTGGAGCGATTGATGGAAAAGCTTTAAAATACTGTGATAAACTCGCTGCTTTTATAGAAGCAGGACTTAGTATAAGCTATGGGGTTAAGTCCAAAGAACTTGAAGGTGGTTTTTTAGGAATGTATGAATTTTTTGAAAAAAACCGCACTATAGATGGAGTCAATTTTTTTGAAATATGCACAAAACTTAAAGAATACTTTAAAATTTAAAATAAATTTATTGACAAGATATATTGAATGCGGTAGAATGAAATTATAATCAAAATCCAAAAAAAGGAGAGACTATGAAAACTGATAGAAAATATACTCTAGCATTTTTTATAGGGATTTTAGCAGGTGTTTTTGGTGCAATTGTAAAATGGGGATGGGAAGTGCCTTTTCCTCCACGAAATCCTAATGTATTTTGGCCAGTAGATGCATTAGAACGCGTAACTCCACCTAAAATTTTTCTAGAGCAATTAGGGTTACCTACGGATTGGACTTATACATTTTCAGGTATGCAAATGCCTTTGTCAATTTTTATAGTCCATGTGGGATTTTCTATTGTATTTGCAATAGCATATTGCATGATAGCAGAGAAATGGCATAAAATCACAATGTGCCAAGGAGCTGTTTTTGGCTTTTTTGTTTATCTTTTTGCCCATGTAATTGTTATGCCTTTAATTGCAGAAGTTCCACCTCTTTCAGAAATTCCTTTTGATGAACATTTATCTGAAATTTTTGGACACATAGTTTGGCTTTGGGGTATAGAAATCGTGCGTCGAGATATAAGAAATCGTATCACGAAAGAAGTTGAAATATAAAAGCATCATGAATTAGATGCTTTGCAATTTCATCAAGTATTTATAATTGATAAAAATTATCAATTGACAGAAGTATTTTTTTATAATACAATACACACTTATCTTAAAAAAGGAGTCTAAATGAGACAATACGAAACTTATAAGTGTTCAAAATGTGGCAACGAAGTTGAAATTCAAGTTGTAGGTGGAGGAAAACTTACCTGTTGTGGCGAAGAAATGCAATGCATTACAACAGATTTGACAGCTGTAAATCTCATGAAAGCTTTTGCAGGAGAATCTATGGCTAGAAACAAATACGACTTGTTTGCTGATATTGCAGAAGAAGAAGGATGGCATGCAGTTGCTAGACATTTTAGAGAAGCTGCCGAAAATGAAAAATGGCACGCAAGGGCTGAATTTAAAGCTTATCATGAAATCGTAGATGGCAAACCTTTAGAAATAACAACAAAAAATCTTGTAAGCGCAGCAGAAGGTGAAAATTACGAACATACAACCATGTATCCAAATTTTGCAAAAATCGCAGAAGATGAAGGCAAAAAAGCTATAGCAAGATTATTTACTGCTATTGGAAAAGTAGAGATTGAACACGAAAGAGAATATCTAGCTCTTAAAAAAATGCTTGAAGAGGAAGAATTCTTTAACAGCGAAGAAGAAGATTTATGGGTTTGCGAAGTTTGCGGACATATCCATCGTGGCAAAAAAGCTCCTGCTGCTTGTCCTTTATGTAAAGCTCCAAGAGAATACTTTAAAAGAGAATTTTTAGGTTAATTAAGCAAGCCTTATATTAAGGCTTGTAACTCCTCTTAGATAAATTTAGTAAAATATTTCTATGAAACTTTTATTTTCAGATAATGAACTTTTACCTAGGTATGATGAAAATTTAATAGGCATAGATGAAGCAGGACGTGGGGCTTTAGCGGGTCCTATGATGATGGCAGCTTGTAAGCTTAATAAAAAAATAGATGGACTTTGCGATTCTAAAAAACTCAGCGAAAAAAAACGCGAAGAACTTTATGAAATCATCATACAAGATTCAAATTATCTCATCTTAGCTTTTTCATCCGATCAAATTGACACTCTAGGGCTTAGTGCTTGTTTAAAAACAGGCTTAGCACTTATAAAAAGGCATTTTAAAACATATTCTCATTTTTTATACGATGGCAATACAAATTTTGGAATTAGTGGCATTAAAACCCTAGTTAAGGCAGACGCTAAAATTTTACAAGTAAGCGCAGCTAGCATACTTGCAAAAGTAAGCAAAGATAGAGTTATGAATTTTTTGGCTAAAGAATTCCCTTGTTATGAATTTGAAAAAAATAAAGCCTATGGCACCAAAACCCATAGGAAATTAATAGCCAAATTTGGAACTTGCAAACTACATAGAAAAAGTTTTAAACTAAAATGAAATTATCATTTTAGTTTATTTTTATCCTTGTGTGATTTTCAAAAAAGCTGCTAAACTTGGATCTTTTTCATGCTTGCAAATTTCAAGCATTTTTAACATCTTTTCATAATCCCTTGGCATAATCTTAAAAAAATCTTTCTTATCAAATTTATCTAGTATATCCTTAGCTTTTTTTGAATCGGTATAAAAAATATGTTTTTCTATCATCTTTTTTAATTCTTTTTCGTCTTTAGCGTTTAAATCCTTAATATCCACAAGCTCCGTATTAACATGAACTTCATTGTGCCTTCCTAGTATGTAAGCAACACCTCCACTCATTCCAGCTGCAAAATTAGCACCCACATCACCAAGCACGACTACAAGCCCACCTGTCATATACTCGCATCCATGAATTCCCATTCCTAAAACCACAGCTTTAGCACCTGAATTTCTCACACAAAATCTCTCTCCAGCTATGCCATCAAGATACACTTCACCTTCAGTTGCACCATACAAACAAGCATTTCCTGCGATGATATTTTCTTCGGGTGAAAAAGTCGCCTCATCTGAAATTTTAGCAATGATTTTTCCTCCACTTAAACCTTTGCCTAAATAATCATTACTATCTCCGATGATCTCAAGCTTGATCCCTTTGATCAAAAAAGCTCCAAAGCTATTTCCAGCATTTCCTATAGCTTTAATATGGATATTATCTTCCATTAAAGCATCTTTTCCATGAGTTTTTAAAATTTCACTTGAAAGCATAGTCGCAAAAGTCCTGCTTTGATTGCCCACTTCTAAAGAAAGTTTGATCGGTTCTTTTATAGCATTTTTACAAAGCGGGAGTAAAATTCTATAATCAATCGTTTTTTCAAGTTTATTATCTTTATAATCTTTAAAATGCACTGCGGTTTTATTGTAAGTGGATAAAGATTTTAAAATTTTATCTAAATTAATTTTTCCTGCTTTAGCTTGTGCATTTTTTTGATGAAGTTTATCCACACGACCTATCATATCGTCTAAACGTTCAAAACCTAATTTAGCCATGTATTCTCTTAACTCTTCTGCTATAAAATACATAAAATTAACAACCTCATCCACCTTACCTTTAAAATTCTTTCTAAGCTTTGCATCTTGAGTGGCAATTCCAACTGGACAAGTATTAAGATGGCAAACCTTATTCATACTACATCCCATTACAATCATAACTGCTGTTGCAAATCCGAATTCTTCAGCCCCTAAAAGTGCTGCTATGGCCAAATCTCTTCCTGTCATGAGTTTGCCATCAACTGCTAATTTTATTCTATCTCTAAGCTTGTTTAAAATAAGGGTTTGGTGTGCTTCAGTAAGTCCTAACTCCCAAGGAATTCCCGCATGTAAAATTGAAGTTCTAGCACTCGCTCCTGTTCCTCCATCATAACCTGAAATTAAAATAGAATTAGCTCCTGATTTTGCAACACCAGCAGCAACGGTTCCTATACCATTTGCACTGACGAGTTTTACTGAAATTTTCGCATCCTTGTTTGCATTTTTTAAATCATAAATAAGCTGAGCCAAATCTTCAATAGAATAAATATCATGATGTGGTGGCGGAGAAATAAGAGTAACAGCTGGAGTAGAATGTCTAGCTTTTGCGATCCAAGGATAAACTTTAAAACCTAGCAATTGTCCCCCTTCTCCAGGTTTTGCCCCTTGAGCAACTTTAATTTGAATTTCTTTTGCATGGATTAAATAATTTAAATCCACTCCAAAACGGCCGCTTGCAACTTGTTTTATAGCAGAATTTTTATCGCTTTCATAGCGTTCTTCATCTTCCCCACCCTCACCTGAATTTGACTTTGCACCTATTTTATTCATCGCCATAGCCAAACACTCATGAGCTTCTCTAGAAATTGATCCATAGCTTATTGCACCAGTTCTAAAACGTTTTACTATGCTTTCTACACTTTCTACTTTATCGATGCTGATAGCTTCATTAAAATCAAATTCCATTAAAGAACGCAATGTCACTTGTTTTTCATCAACCAAAGAAGAATACTTTTTAAAAATTTTATAATCATTATTTTGACACGCCTTTTGAAGATTAAAAACAATCATAGGATCGATTAAATGTTCCTCTTTAAAAGTTTGCTCATTAAAAGCATTTTTGTAAAAATGAAGAAATTCTTTTTCAAAATCATGCAAACTAATACCCTCTATACGAGAGACAGTAGAGCCAAAATATTTATCAATCATTTTAGAATTTAATCCCAAGCATTCAAAAAGTGCCGATCCATTATAACTTTGCAAAGTAGAAACACCCATTTTAGAGGCGATTTTTACTATGCCATTTGAACTTGCATGGATAAAATTTTCCACCGCTTTTTCATAACTTAAATCAAGTTCTTTATCTTGAATGAGTTTATAAATACTTTCATAAACCAAATAAGGATTGATCACAGTCGCACCATAACCCAAAAGACAAGCAAAATGATGAATTTCTCTAGGTTCTGCACTTTCTATAATGATACTTGTATGTGTTCTTAAATTTTTTCTAACCAAATAATTATGCACCCCAGAAACCGCAAGTAAAGCAGGGATATAAGCATTATTTTCATCGGCTCCTTTATCGCTTAAAATCACGATAGAAGTTCCTTTTTTTATCTCTTTTTCTATTTCTATAAAAAGATTATCCAAAGCCTTTTCTAAATTCATTTTAGAATAATCATAAAGTATAGAAAATTCTTTCACTTTAAAATTTTTCAAAGATCTAATCTCAAACAATTCTTCATTCGTAATAATTGGTAAAGAAATTTTTACACGTTTCGCGTTCTTTTCATCAGGCTTTAATAAATTTCCTTCACAACCTAAATAAATTCTCGTTGAGGTTACGATTTCTTCTCGTATAGAATCAAGCGGAGGATTGGTCACTTGCGCACAAAGCTGCTTAAAATAATTATACAAAGGTTGATAGTTTTTAGATAAAACAGCCAAAGGCGTATCAACTCCTGTAGAAATAATCTCTTCTTTAGCATTTTGTGCCATAGCTTTAATACTAAGTTCGACCTCATCCCAACCAAAAATTTTTTGAAGTTTAAAAATTTCATCTTGCTTTAAAAATTTGTGCTTATAGGCTCCACTATCTTGTTTTTCAAGATCGATCAAATTTGTAAGCCATTTTTGATAAGGTTTAGCATTAGCATAATGTTCTTTAATTTCATGATCAGTTACCACCCTACCTCTTGCAGTATCGACAAGTAAAAGTTTTCCTGGCTCTAAACGTTTTTTAGCTTTGATATTTTTTTCATCGATTTTTAAAGCTCCTGTTTCACTAGAAAGTATCAACATATCATCTTTTGTAAGGTAATACCTTGAAGGACGAAAACCATTTCTATCTAAACTCGCCCCCATAATCACACCATCTGTAAAAACAATCGCAGCAGGACCATCCCAAGGCTCCATTAATAAAGAATGATACTCATAAAATGCACGTTTATGACTTTGCATATTTTCATTTTTATGCCAAGGTTCAGGCACCATCATCATAAAAGCTTCTTCTAAAGTTCTGCCATTTAAAGCTAAAAATTCTAAAGTATTATCAAACATGGCAGAATCACTGCTTTCTTTAGCAATGATTGGAAAAATTTCATCTAAATTTTCAAAATAATCACTTTGCATCAAATCTTGTCTTGATCTGATGCCATCAACATTACCTCGTATAGTATTAATCTCACCATTATGCACCATATAACGATTTGGATGTGCTCTTTCCCAACTTGGAAAAGTATTGGTAGAAAAACGAGAATGCACTAAGGCTATAGCTGATTTCATATTGACATCTTTAAAATCAAGATAAAAATCACTCAATTGTGTAGAAAGCAACATTCCTTTATAAACAATAGTCCTAGAAGAAAAGCTAGAAAAATAAAATTTAGGCACATGTAAAGCCCTTTTTTCTATCAAACGACGGCAGCTATAAAGCACTCTTTCAAATTCAATTCCTGCATTTATTTCATCAGGCTTTTTTACAAAGGCTTGTAAGAAATAAGGCATAGCTCTTAAGGCACTCTCTCCTATATCGCTAGGATTAAAAGGAACTTCTCTAAAACCTAAAAATTCAAGATTTTTATCTTTTAAACCTTGTAAAAATATAGCCTTAGCTTCCTCTTTAGCCTCTAAATTAGGAGATAAAAACATTTGTGCAACAGCATAATCGCCTTTTTTTGGAAGTTCAAAGCCTAATTCTTGAGTTTTAAAAAAATCGTGCGGAATTTGGATTAAAATTCCAGCTCCGTCTCCTGAATTTTCTTCAGCTCCAAAACCTCCTCTATGCTCTAGATTCATCAAAATTTCTAAAGCATTACAAATAACCTTATAAGAAGCAATACCGCGTATATTAGCAACAGCAGCAATCCCACAAGCATCATGCTCATTTTTAGAATCATAAAGTCCTATGCTTTGATTTTTTTCTAAAATATCCTCTAAATTCATCTTTACTCCTTATAAATTGTTTTTCACTATTTATAAGGATTATAACATAAATAAGAATATAAACTAGACGCTATAAAAACATAGCGATAATACTTCCTAAAATCAGTAAAGGGCCATTGTAAAAAATAAAAGTTGGTATGCAAGTATCTTTAATATGATCGTGCTGTTTATCAGCATTTAAGCCCACAGTTGTTCCCATTGTGGTTTCACTAGCAGGACTTCCAGCATCTCCTAAGGCTCCAGCTACCCCTAAAATAAAAATCGTCAAAGGGATACTAAAACCAAGCTCTATACAAATAGGACAAAAAAGTGTCGCAATGATAGGAATCGTTCCAAAAGAAGTTCCTATACCCATAGTCACGATAAGTCCGATTAAAAGCATTAAAAAGATGGCTAAAAATTTGCTTTGCTTGATCCATGGAATCACAAAATTAACAAGTTCTTGCACCGCTCCACCATGTCTTAAAACTTCTCCGTATCCCGCTGCTACAAGAATAACAAAGGCGATAAACCCCATAGTCTTAAGCCCATCATCAAAAATTTCATTGACATTGCTATATTTTACCCCACCTAAAACGACCATTAAAATAAAGCCTAAAAGTCCAGATAAAGGTAAATTCATAGTGATAAGTTGCAAAATTAAAGTCAAAATCAATCCGGCTAAAACACCCCATTCTTTACGTGTCATTTGCAAATTTTCTAAGTCGATTTTAGCTAATTCTATTTCTTTATATTCCTTTGGTTTGCGATAAAAAACAAAAATCGCTAAAAAAAGTCCAGTAATCATACAAATAGCTGCAAAATACATCGTATGAGTGACATCATTTAAAGTTACATTAACGCCGTTTTTTACAAGATTATCTTTTAAAAGATCTTGGAAAGTCAAACCAAATCCAACAGGCAAAACCATATAAGGAGTTGTAAGACCAAAAGTTAATGCACAAGCAACTGCCCTACGATCTATCTTTAAGCGATTAAACAAACTTAAAAGTGGCGGTATAAGCAAAGGAATAAAAGCCACGTGAATAGGGATTAAATTCTGAGAAAAACAAGAAATTATAGCAATGGATAAAATCAATAAATATTTTTTATGAGAAATAAAATGACTTACTATTTTAATCAAATACGCTGTTAAGTGAGTGCGAGAAATGGCTGCAGCGATCGCGCCCAAAATAACATAACTTAAAGCCGTTTTTAAATTGCCTTGCATACCATCAATCAAAACATTCATACTCTCTGTTAATGGCATATGATCTAGCATTCCTGCTACAAGTGCTGAAATTAAAAGGCTTAAAAGCACATTAAAACGAAATAAACAAAGTAAGCTCATCAATAAAACGCTTACTATAACTGGATTTGTAAGTAAAGTCAATTTTTTTCCTTCATTATAAATTTTTGATTTTATAAAAAATCATGGAAATGTTATTTTATTATAAAATACTTATTTTTACATCATTATTTTAAAATAATAATTTTTTTTAATTAAAAACATTAATATTATAAATTATTTAGATTATTTAAATTATACTAAAATTATCGTATTTAAAAAATCAAAGGAAGTTACAATGAAAAAAACTGATCACAATGAAGAAAACAGAAGAGATTTTCTAAAAAATTTAGGAGTGAGTTTGCTTGGTATAAGCGTATTATCTAGTTTTTCTTTTAAAAATTTTCTAGGCAGCAAAGCTTTAGCAAAAGAATTACCAAATTTTAAATTAGAAGGAAAAAAAGATTTGATCTATCATGGTGATAGACCAATGACTGCAGAAACAGAAATTTATGCTCTTGATAGCGACTTTACAAAACCTGAAAATTTCTTTGTTAGAAATAACGGCGTTCCACCAACTCTAGAAACTATCAAAGCAAGATTAAAAAAAGGTTGGACTTTAGAAATCGGTGGCGAAAGTGTTGTGAATTCTAAAACTTATACTTTAGATGAGTTAAAAAAGAAATTTAAAACTTACACTTATGCCTTAACCGTTGAATGTGGCGGAAACGGAAGAGCAGAAGTTTTACCTAGCACTAAAGGAACTCAATGGGGTTATGGTGCTGTGGCTTGTGGTAGATGGACTGGAGTAAGATTAAAAGATATTTTAGAAGATTGTGGTCTTAAAAAAGACGCTGTTTATATCGGATATTATGGAATCGACACTAAATTAAATGGTGAAGAAAGCGCTCCTATTAGCCGTGGTGTTCCTATTTCTAAAGCTTTACAAGATGAAACCTTAGTCGCTTGGGCTTATGAAGGAAAAGACATTCCACTATACAATGGCTATCCTTTACGTTTAGTTTGTGGAGGTTATCCTGCGAGTACCAGTGGAAAATGGCTAAGCAAAATCGTTGTAAGAAATAAAGTTCATGATGGTGAAAAAATGGAAGGATCTTATAGAGTTCCTGTAACTCCGGTTAAGCCAGGTGATTTTAGCTATAAAGGCGAAACAAAAATCATAGAATCAATGCCAGTAAGATCTGTAATCACCAATGTAAAAAATGGCACTCAAGTAAAAGTTAATAAAAAATTTGAAGTTAGAGGAAAAGCTTGGGCGGGAGAGTTGTTTGTAAAAGATGTTTTTGTAAGTTGTGATTATGGTGTAACTTGGATTAAGGCTAAAGTAGAAAAACCACTTAATCGTTTAGCATGGCAAAAATGGAGCGCTGAAGTTTCCATCCCAACAAAAGGATATTATGAAATTTGGGCTAGAGCAGTCGATAGTGAAAATAAAAGCCAACCTATGGTTTTAGCACAATGGAATCCAGGCGGTTATTTAAATAATGCTTGCCATAGAGTGAATGTATATGGAGTTTGATCATGTTTAAAAAAATTTTATTTTTACTCACTTTAAGCTTGAGTTTTTCCCTTGCTCAAGATTATAAAGTCAATCCAGAAACAGGTTTGATCATCGATCCTGTTTCACCTTTAGTGGAAGCTAATTGTCTTGCTTGTCATAATTCAGGACTCATTACAAATATGCACGCGAACAAACAAGCTTGGTTAGCTGCTATTAGATGGATGCAAGCAGAAGAAGGACTTTGGGAAATTCCGGCTGAAGATGAAGAAAAGATTTTAAATTATCTTGAAAAATACTACGGAGAACAATACAACACTAGAAGAAGAGTTCCTTTGGCTGTTCTTTTAGAAAATAAATAATTTTAATTTTATCAAAAAAAGAAATTCACTTTTTTTGATAAAAATCTTTAAATGATTTTTTTATCTTTCAAATATTTTTGCATTTTTTCATCATTATAAATTTCATCATAAAATTTATATCCTATTCTTTCAATATCTGATATATCAATATCCTTGTTTAGATTTTGTATAAATTCATTAAAATCTTTATTTTTATTTACCAACAAATCTAAAGTAATAAGATCTAAATTTGATTTTTCTCTAGCCTTAATGATCACTTTAGAATCGTTAATATCTCTAACATCAAGCTTGATAAAACCGATTCCAAAAGCATTGTTTAATCTCCAAAGCTCATTCATAATCTCATCATCAAATTCCAAAGCAACCAAATAACCTTCATTTGCCCAGCTAGAATTACTCACAGCTTGAAAATAACTTTGTCTTAAATTTGAAAAATCAAGTTTTATTTTAAGCTCAAAACTATAAATTTTGTAAGAAATTTGATTTAAATTCTTGCAAAGTTTAAAAGTTTCATCTTCATAATCTTTGAAAGGAAAATGCACACCTACTATATCAGGATGGATCCATTCATTTTCACCACTTTTTCCTTTATGGGACTTTTCATGAAAAATAGTCTTAGAATAAAGATTAAAATCAGGACTTTCAAATAAAAACTTGACCACTAAAGGATGCAAATCTCTTTCTCTAAATTTACTTTCTTCTTTTTGAATTTCTATATTTTTTGATTTTGCAAGATTGAGTTCATTTTCTCTTTCTTTTAGCCAAAATTTCGTTGGCTGTTTAGAAATAACTAAAATTGAAGAATTTTTACTGTTTAAATTTCTATAAATACAAGCAAATAAACTTTGAACAGGGGTTTTAGTTAAAGTTCCATTTTGATAACTTTGGAGTTTTTTATCAAAATTTTTATTTAAAGCGTATTGCCAAATTTCATTCGCACTTAAAGGAATTTCACTCTCTTTTAAAACTTCTATAATCAAATCTAAAAAGCTATATTTTTTCATCAAATTATCTTTAAATCAGTTTTGAAATAAAGAAGAAAAAATCTTCTTTATTTATTCACACATCCAAATGCTTCACATCCTTAGCGTGTGCTTGGATATAATCGCGTCTTGGTTCTACCTCATCACCCATGAAAAGATTAAAAGTATCATTAGCGCTTTGTGCGTCTTCTATGGTGATTTTAAGAAGTCTTCTTATGCTTGGATCCATAGTCGTTTCCCAAAGTTGTTCAGGATTCATCTCACCTAAACCTTTATAACGTTGGATATAAGCTCCTTTTTTAGCATTTCTCTCAACTTCATCTAAAATTTCTAAGATATCTTTTTCAAAAGTTAAATCACGTTCTTTGATTTTATTAAAGATATAATTTGCTTCTTCATAAAGTGGATGCGCAAATAAATCATCATTGATGATGAGTTCTTCTAGGCCATTTTCAGTTTGTATATACATACGAATTTCATTTTCATTGATGTAATGATTTAAGATATTGTGGCCTTGTTTGTCTAAAAATGCTTTGATGATTTTAAAAAGTTCTTCATTGTTTTCTTTGATAAAATCAGGATTTTCTATAAGATAACGAATCACAGAAATCACATTAAAACGTTTTTTTAGATCATTTAAAACTGATCTATAAGCAGCAACGATTTTTAAAAAGTCTTTTAGATCATTTAATCCTATACCTTCATAATTAGAACTTTCAATTCCTGTCTCGATCAAATAATCATTTAAAGCTTTTTCATCTTTAAGATAAATTTCTTTTTTTTGCCCTTTTTTATAACGATAAAGTGGTGGTTGTGCAAGATAAATATGTCCATTAGCCACAAGTTCATTCATAAAACGGAAGAAGAAGGTTAAAAGCAAGGTTTGTATGTGTGATCCATCCACATCCGCATCCGTCATAATGATGATCTTATGATATCTTAATTTTGAAATGTCAAAATCATCACCTATACCACAACCAAAAGCGGTGATCATATTTTGGATTTGTTCTGATTTTAAAATTTTATCCAGTCTTGCTTTTTCAACATTAAGAATTTTACCACGCAAAGGTAAGATCGCTTGAAAAGATCTTTCACGTCCTTGTTTTGCAGAACCACCCGCAGAATCACCCTCAACAAGATAAATTTCACTTTCACTTGGATCCTTACTTTGACAATCAGCCAGTTTTCCTGGCAAAGTTCCAACGCTTAGACTTTCTTTTTTACGGGTTAATTCTCTAGCTTTTTTAGCCGCTTCTCTACCACGTGCAGCCATTAAAGCTTTATTCATAATGGCTTTTGCTTCGATAGGATTTTCTTCAAAATATTTGCTTAGATACTCAAAACTAGCCTTTGAAACGATAGGACGCACATAAGAAGATCCTAATTTTCCTTTAGTTTGTCCTTCAAATTGCGGTTCAGGCACCTTCACACTTACAACAGCTATAAGGCCTTCCCTTACATCTTCACCGGTGATTTTATTATCTTTTTCTCTAGCACTAGCATTAGCTTCGATGTAATTGCTGATCACACGAGTTAAGCCCATTCTAAAACCGGCTTCATGAGTTCCACCATCTGGGGTTTTGATGTTATTTACAAAAGAGAGTAAATTTTCACTATAAGTGTCATTATAAAGCAAAGCTACTTCTACATTAACATCTTCTTCATCTACACTAAAGAAAATCGGTTTTGTTAAAGCTTCTTTTTTATTCATATCGCTTACAAATTGTGAAATTCCACCTTCAAAATGAAAACTTTCACTTTTACCTACACGATTATCTTTAAAATTAATCGTAATTTTTGGATTTAAATACGCAAGTTCTCTAAATCTTTTTGCCAAAATTTCATAATCAAATTCAGTCACTTCAAAAATGGTATTATCAGGCCAAAATTCAATTGTCGTTCCTGTTTTTTTACTTTTTCCTATGACGCCAAATTCACTTGTAACTTTACCTTCTGAAAATTCTTGACGATAAATTTCTCCATTTCTTTCAACTGTGGCTACAAGTTTTTTAGAAAGAGCATTAACAACAGAAACTCCAACTCCATGCAAACCACCTGAAACTTTATAGGTATCTTTATCGAATTTACCCCCTGCATGAAGAACGGTTAAAACAACAGTTAAAGTAGGCATATTTTCCGTTGGATGCATATCTACAGGGATACCACGTCCATTATCACTTACGATACAGCTTCCTTCAGTGGTAATTTCTACATCAATAGTATCACAATGTCCAGCCATAGCTTCATCGATAGAATTATCCACTACTTCATAAATCATGTGATGAAGTCCGCCTATATTGGTATCACCTATATACATACCAGGGCGTTTTCTAACAGCTTCTAAGCCTTTTAAAACTTTAATATTACTTCCGCCGTAATTTTCTTGCATATCTTTCCTTTTTTATCTAACTTTTTAAAAAATTTCTTACAAAATCATAGGCATAATGATCATAGATAAACCTTGAGATTTAACTACGAAAGCTAGATTAGATTCATTAACATTTAAGCTGAATTTTTCTTCTTCTATAGACATTAAAAAATCAAGTAGATATTTTATTTTTATAGTTAGAGTGAATTCTTCATTTACACCTGTTTGAATTTCAAGTTCAGTTTTTGCTTCCATATTGTCTAAGCTGATACCTTCAAAGATGATTTTATCTTTATTAAAATGAAGTCTCATTTTTTCAGTTACGACGCTGATTTTTTTAAGACTATCGATAAAATCTTCAGTTGAAAATTCAAGAGTTTGTTTGAATTCTTTTGGAATGACTTTTTCATAATCTGGGAATTTATCGTTGATAAGTTTAGTAAAGAATTCAAAATTATCATTTTTAGCGATAAGCATATTTTGATCATAATAAATTTCTATTTTTTCATAGAAAAGTTTTTGCATTTCCATAATAGCTTTTTTAGGAATGCTTATAGAAAATTCTTGAGGATTAGTTTTATCAAGAGTATAAACAGCAAGGCGTCTAGTATCAGTTCCAACGAAATTGATTTTATCAGTTTTGATATCTAAAAAAGCACCATTTAAAGAATATTTTGGATTGTTAGTATCGATGCTTGGTAATATTTTTTTAAGAGAACGACTCAAATCACTTGAATCAATATCAAATTGATTTTTTCCTTCTGTTTTTGGAAAATCTGGAAAATCTTCATAATTAAACATAGGCAATTTATATTTTGTTCTTTTTTGTCTTATAAACAAGAAATTATCAATAGTTTCTAAGATAACTTCTTCATTGTTTAAACTTTTAACAACATCAGCTATATTTTTTGCATTTGCAGTTGCAAAACCACTGCTTTCAACGCGGATTTTTCTTATTTTATAATTAATTCCTATTTCAAAATCACTTGCTTTGATGATGAGTTTATCTTCTTCAGCTTGAAAAAGTAAGTGTGAAGTGATGGTGCTAGAGTCTTTTTTTTCAACGTAAGCATTACATAAAAGTATAGCTGACTCAAGTGTATTTTTGTTAATACTGAGTTTCATTTTTTCTCCTTGCTTATATTTAATTTTAAATTCGTCGTAATAATAGGGCTGTTGAAATTGTGAAATTTTTCAGCAAAAAATCATTAAATTTGTATTTTATCATACTTTGCTTAATTCTATTTTTTTCACATACCCTTTCTATTTTTTTCACCTTTTTTCACTTAAATTTGACTTTTGGCCAAGACTTTATTTTTTAATTCTTCTATTTTGATTTTTGTTTCGCTATTTTCTTCCATCAATTCTTTGATTTTTTTCACATTATGTGAAATAGCCGTATGATCTTTCATCACGAAAAAATTCGCTAATTGTGAAAAAGTAAGGCTAGTGAGTTCCCTTGCTAGGTAGATCGCAACGCGTCTAGCTGTGACTACATTTTGTTTTTTATTGTTTGATTTCACATCGCTTGGCTTGATGTTAAATTCTTTACAAACTAAGGCTAAAATATCTTCTATGCTGATATTTTCTTTTTTTTCTTTGATATGATCTTTCATAACACTTTTTGCAAGTTCAAGCGTGATTTCTTGTCCGACTATATTTGCATAAGCATTTAAGCTGATGATGATCCCTTCAATTTCTCTTATATTATCCCCTAAAGAAGTAGCGATGTAATTTATGATGTCATTAGAAAGATTGATATCATTAAATTCACATTTTTTTCTTATGATAGCGATTTTAGTATCAAGTTGAGGTGGAGTGATATCAGCGATGATCCCATGTGCAAAACGGCTTTTTAAGCGTTCTGTGATGCCTTTTAACATATTGGGTGGATTATCTGAAGTCATGATAATTTGGCCATTGTTATTTTTGATTTCATTAAATATAAAGAAAAATTCTTCTTGAATTTTATCTGTTTTGCCTAAAAATTGCACATCATCTATAAGTAAAACATCGCAATTTCTATATTTTTCATGGAATTTATCTAAAGAGCCATTTTTTAAATTTGAAGTGAATTCATTGACAAAATTTTCACTCGTTGCATAGATCACTTTTTTACCCATTTCTAAACTTGCATTGCCCACAGCCTGAAGTAAGTGAGTTTTTCCAAGTCCTGTTGGCCCATAGATAAATATAGGATTATAAAGTTTGCCGAGTTTATCTTTATGAGTGATGGCCTTACAAGCTCCATAAGCGTATTTGTTAGAGTCCCCAACCACAAAACTTTCAAAAGTAAAAGAAGGATTTAAAATCGTGCTTTGCTCTTTAGTGTTTGCGATATCGATTTTAGTTGTGCTTTTGCTGTGTTTTTGATTTTGGGCTTGAATTTTAATATTGGCTTTTATCCCGCTTTGTACTTCGTAAAAATGTGAAATTTGATGGGCGTATTTTGTTTGTATGAATTTAGCGATAAGTTCATTTGGTGCGTTAAAAACTAAAAGATCAGCTTTGCTTAGTTTTTCATTGAATTTTAAGATCGATATATAATTTTCGTATTCGTTTTCGCTTAATTCTTTTTTTAAAGATAGGAGTATCTCGCTTGGGTTCATAATCTCTCTTTAGAATTTTTTAATTGTATAAATTTTATCTTAAATTTTATAAAAAAAGGTTAAAATCCTTTTTTATCTTTAATAAGGCTAGTTATGAAAATTTTAGGGATTGATCCAGGTTCAAGAAATTGCGGTTATGCTATTATTGAGGCGGATAAAAATAAAAATTTATTGATAGAAGCAGGACTCATTAAAATCAAGCCTAGCACCTTACAGTATCAAATCACAGAGCTTTGTGAAGGTTTGGATCTGATCTTTAAAGCACATCAATTTGATGAGGTAGCTATAGAAGATATCTTTTTCGCTTACAATCCAAAAACCGTTTTAAAACTCGCGCAATTTCGTGGAGCTTTGAGTTTAAAAATTCTACAAATTCACGGAGACTTTGCAGAATACACCCCTTTACAAGTTAAAAAAGCCGTTACAGGAAAAGCAAAAGCGACAAAAGAACAAGTTGCTTTTATGGTAAAAAGACTTTTAGGGCTAAGCAAAGAAATCAAACCTTTAGACATCACAGACGCTATAGCAGTAGCCTTAACTCACGCTGCAAATTTAAGAGTGCGTGTTTGATCAAAAATTTCTAAAAAATTCTTATTTTTTACTCAAAAATTTCAAAAGTTGGAACAGAACTTGCTTATAAAATTGCATAAAACGCTAATGCGTTAAAAAGCAATATTTTATAAAGGATTCAACCATGATGAGATCACTTTGGTCCGGAGTGAGCGGACTTCAAGCACATCAAACAGCAATGGATGTTGAAGGTAATAACATTTCTAACGTTAATACGACAGGTTTTAAATACTCTCGTGCCGATTTTGGAACGATGTTTAGTCAAACGGTTAAGATCGCCACAGCACCAACTGATGGTAGAGGCGGACAAAATCCACTTCAAATTGGACTCGGTGTTTCTGTAAGCTCAACCACAAGAATTCATTCTCAAGGATCGATCCAAACTACCGATAAAAATACCGACGTTGCGATCAACGGTGACGGCTTTTTTATGGTAAGTGATGATGGAGGTTTGACAAATTATCTTACAAGAAGTGGGGATTTCAAACTTGACGCTTATGGAAATTTTGTCAATAAT
>NZ_JACHTO010000013.1:0-45048 GCF_020135895.1 Campylobacter sp. 2457A
GGTTTTTTACTTCTTTTTTATTATCTTTTATTTTTTGTATAGTTTTTAATCTTGTTTTTGTTTGGCTTTTAAATTTTTATTTTAAAATTATCAATTTTTATAAAGTGGTAATTCTCGCATAATGCATCTATCTTGAACAAAATTAATCCCTAATTTTTGACATTTTTCTTGCACTTCATCATTAAAAATACCAAGTTGAAGCCAAAAATTTTTAATCCCTTTTTGTATGATGATAGGCAATAAATTAGCAGCAAAACTTCCTTTCCTAAACATCAAAACAAGATCAATTTTTTCGTTAATATCTTCTAAATTTCTATATATTTTTTCACCTAAAACTTCTTCAAATTTAGGATAAATGGGATAAATTTTATAACCATTGTCTTGTAAATATTGTGCTACGATATAAGAAGCTTTACTGCTATCAACGCTCAATCCAACCACAGCAATACTTTTTGTTTGCTCGAGTATTTTTTTAATATTTTCTTCCATGTTTTTTCTTTTAATAAACTTTAAAATGATATTAATCTTATTTTCCTTAAAGATTAACAAAAAAGAGCAAAATTGATATAATAAAATAAAAAAGGAGAATAAATGTTTTATCCCTATATTTTACTGATACACTTACTTTGTGCGATATTTTTTATAGGCTATTTGTTTGTGGATATTTTTATTTTAGGAATTTTAAAAAAGAAAAATCCTAACCTTGAACAAGAACTTTTTAAAACCATCGGTGTTAAGATTATGCCTTTTATTGTGATTATTTTGCTTTTAAGTGGCGGAGTGATGATGCCTTTTCATACCAATCCTTTGAATTTACTTTTTCTTATAAAGATATTTTTTGTTGGTATTATTTTACTTTTGGTGGTATTTTCTTTGTTTTATTATTTCATCCTAAAAAGGAAAAATCCTTTAGGAAATTTCATCCATCTTTTAGTTTTTATCCTTTGCTTAGGAATTGTTATACTAGCAAAATTAATGAATTATTTTTTTATATCTTTGTAAGCAAAACGCCGCATTCTAGATGAGGGGTATTTACAAATTGATCAAAAGCGGCCATTTTTATAATTTTGTGTGTTTGGCTTAAGACTTTTAAATTTTCTTTCAAACTTATAGGATTGCACGAGATATAGATAATATTATCATATTGTTTTATCAAATCCATCACGCTTTTATCTAGTCCTACACGAGGTGGATCGACTAAAACATGAGAAAAGCAAAAATCATCTAAATTGATATTTTTTAAGCGAAAAAATTCCCTTTCTTTTTTTAAAGCTTGGCTTAATTCTTCGCTTGAAAGTCGAGTAAAATAAATATTTGAAACATTGTTTAATTTGCAATTTTTAAGAGCAAAATTGATATTGTTTTTTGAAATTTCAGTCGCTAAAATCTTAGAAAAATCATCAGCCAAAGCAAGGGTAAAATTGCCATAACCACAATAAAGCTCAAGTAAATCTTTTTTAGCTTGAGTAGTAAGGTTTTCTTTAACCCAAGAGATCATTTTTTCATTGATGAAAGTATTAGGCTGAATGAAACAATCATTATTAAATTCATAAAAAATTTCTTTATTGCCGATTAAAAGACTTTGTTTTAAATTTTCATTATTAAAAACTAATTTTTTATTTTTACTTCTTGCGATTAAATTGCAGTTTAACTCAAAGCTTAGTTTGGCTAAGTCTTGATCAATAGTTTCTATATTTTTGTGATAAAGCAGGGTAGTGCTTAAATCATGCTTGGTTGCTAGAAATTCCACGCCAAAAAGTTTTTCTTTTAAATTAGGATTAACTTTGATTTTTTCAAGCAAAATCGGCATAAAATTACAAATTTTTTCATCGGGAAAATCTATATTTTCTATGATGATTTTTTTCTTAGTTTGAGGATCAAACATCGCATAATAAAGCTTATTATTTTCATGATAAAAAGAAAATTCAGCTCTAGTTCTAAAGTGTTTCTCCAAAGAATTAAAAAATTCAATTTCTCCTTTATAAAATTCAAGAAAAAAATCTTTTATAAAGGAAATTTTTTCTTGAAAATCAACTATATTGCCAAATTCTTTAAGACTCATGGTAATTTTTTTCCTATTATCTTAAGCAATAAAGCGATAAGAATCAAATTAAGTGGTAAAACAATCCAAATGCTAAAGCCCAAAGATACTGGAATATATCCTGTCACTAAAGAAATAGCACAAATAAATAAAGCGTAAGGAATTTGAGTTTTAACATGCTCCATATGATCACATTTTGCACTCATTGAAGATAAGATAACATTATCAGCGATCGGCGAACAATGATTTCCAAAAATAGCTCCTGTTAAAACACAGCTGATATTAATGACTATATAATGATGCATAGTGTTAGCATCCATTCCACTAAGCTGTGCGATTTTATAAGCTAGTGGAACAGCTAAAGGCATTAAAATTCCCATAGTTCCATAGCTTGTACCTATGGCAAAAGAAATACCTGAAGCAAAGGCAAAAATAGTTGCAGGTAAAATGTAATCAGGCATTTTATCCGCTAACAAACTCGTGATAAAAAGTGAAGTTCCAAGCTCTTTTACTATGCTTGAAAGCGACCAAGCAAGTAAAAGAAGTATAATGGTAAAAATCATTGTTTTCCAGCCATAAATCCATGTTTCAATAGCTTCTTTGATATTGAAAATTTTACGATAAACCCCGATAAATATCGCTACAATGCTTGAAAACAAAGCCGCTTGAAAAAGAACGACTGAAGAATCAGCCTTTCCAAAAACCATTCTTAAGGTTTCAAATGAAAGAGGAAAGGCATTAGCCTTTTCTAAATCCTCTCCCGATAAAGCACTAAAACCATTAAAATAAAAACCAAGCAAAGCAAGGATCATAAGGGTTAAAATAGGAATGATGGCATTAAAAGCACAAATTTTTATTTCATCTTTAGGGGCTAAAAATTGATCTTCTAATTCTGCTGTATCTAAAGTTTTAGATTTCACAACAGGTGCGATTTTTCCAGTAGTTATAGCGCGTATTTGTGCTTGATACATAGGGCCAAATTCTCTTTTCATCACAGCTGTCATTAAAACAAAAAAGAGCATAAAAATATTGTAAAAACGATAAGGTATGGTTTCTAAAAAAACGCTAAAGGCGTTGATATTTTCATAACCTATATCCTTATAAGCAGTTTTAATAAGGGAAATTTCCACACCTATCCAAGTTGAAATGATGGCAATTCCAGCTACAGGTGCAGCGGTAGAATCGATGATAAAAGCGAATTTTTCACGCGAAATTTTAAATTTATCCGCTAAAGGACGCATAATAGGGCCAACTATTAATAAATTAGCATAATCATCAAAAAATATTAAAAGTCCCAAAAACCAAGTATTAACTTGAGCACTTACAGCGGATTTTGCTCTTTTTGCAAATTTTAAAGCCAAAGCTTTTGCGCCGCCCATTTTGGTTACAAGTGCTACAAGCCCACCTATACAAAGAATTTGTAAAATAATACCCGCATTAGCTGGATCTGAAGCAGAATTTAAAATAAAAGTGATGATTTTAGAAAAAGATTCTACGGCTGTATTGTAAAAATTAAGCAGTGAAAGCGAGTGTTCTTTTAAGATGTGAGTAGAAAGACTCAAAAGAAAAGTTCCGCTTAAAACACCCATAAAAAGAGATAAAATCACATCTTTAGTGATAAAGGCTAAGGCAATAGCAACAAAAGGCGGTATTAATGTAAAAATTCCAAATAAATTGGCATTAGCTTCAGAAGAAGCTAAGCAAAGCAGCGGCAAACAGATAAATGAAAATATTTTCATTGACTCTTCTCTATATGAAAGCCGTTCCAAGTTTGAGTGATTGGCATAAGTTCTATTTCATTGATATTAATATGTTCTGGAAGATTGATGATAGATAAAATAACTTTCGCAATATCTTCAGCACTGATAAATTTTGTATTTTCATAGACTTTATCAGCTTTTTCTTTATCTCCTTTAAATCTCACCTCGCTAAATTCTGTTTTACATAAACCAGGAGCGATATTGGTAACTTTAATATTACTTCTGCGTAAATCATTTCTTAAAGCCTTTGAAAATTGCCCAACAAAAGCTTTAGTTCCACAATACACATTACCCCCAAAATAAGGATTAGTGGCCGCAACTGATCCTAGATTAAAAATATAGGCATTTTTTTGCTTTCTAAGTATAGGAATCACAGCTCTAGCGACATACAAAAAACCTTTAACATTTGTATCAACCATGGTTTCAATATCTTCTAGGCTTAAACTATCGAATTCATCTTGTCCTAGGGCAAGTCCTGCATTATTGATTAAAATGTCAATTTCTTGAAATTCTTTAGGTAAATTTTGTATTTTTGAAAAAACCTTTTCTTTTTCGCGTATATCTAAGGCAATGGTATATATTTTTTCTTGAAATTCTTGTTTTAAAAGTTCAAGTTTTTCTTCACGTCTAGCTATAGCTATAACCTTAAATCCTTCTTTAATTAAAGCTTTTACACAAGCTTCGCCAAATCCAGAACTAGCTCCAGTAATCAAAGCGGTTTTCATTCTAAACTCCCTCCATAAAATAAATTTTCATTTGCTTTTAGTCCTAAGCTTTTAAGATAGTTTGCGTTTTCTTGTTTTCCTGCTGCTATAGCAAAATCAAGTGCATTAAAGCCCAAATCATCAACATCATGAATGTTAGCACCCTTTGCAATAAGCATTTTTAATATCTCAACATCTCCATAAGCCGCAGCATGCATTAAAACATTTTTTGAAGTATGATCTAAAGCACAAAAGGTTATAAAATAAGGGGTATTGTCGTAATTATTAGCACTTAAGGCTAATTTTTCATTATTGTTAATATATCTTTTATTGACATCAGCTCCATATTTTAAAAGTAAAGAAATGATATCTTTTCGGTTAAACTCGATAGCGTAAAACAAAGGAGTTTTTCCAAAAGCATTACTGCTATTTACATCAGCACCCTTGTCTAATAAAAATTTAGTATTATCGTAGTTTTCTAAGGCATAAAACAAGGCATCTTCATAGCCTTCATCGATTCTAGCACCGTAGTGAATCAAAAGATCAAGTATGGGTTGTTTTCTTTGATTTAAAAGTGCAGCTTGCAAACCTATAGTAAGTTCATCTTTGCTAAGATTGTTTCTAAAAAGAAAATCTTGTATATATTCTATAGAATTATTTTTATTTGAAAGCACCTTAGCTAAAGGGCTGATATCTTTATAAATTTTTGTTTCACCTACAGCCCAATTTAAAAACTCATTTAAGGCATTAGTTGCATAATAAGTACTGCTTCCTTGATCAAAATTGAAATTATCTTGAAAATATTTTTCTAAAGGATCAATAGCTTGATTATACTCTTTCCAAAAAGATCGATAAAGTCTAAAATTACCTATGCTTTGATATGCCCAATATCTAAAATAAGATTTTAAAACATCGTATTTTTTTTCTAAATTTTCAGGAGTATCTAGGCTTTTTTGATAAAAACTAGGATCAAGAGCGATTTTTAAAAGCAAAAAATCAAATTTTTGAAGTTTAGGTAGGTATTCTATGCCATTACAAGCACTATTTTCCCCACGAATTTCATTAGCTAATTTATAAAGTTTTTGAGTAAAAATTTGATTCTTTAAAGAATCAGGGCATTTTGAAGCTATTTCAAGATACGTAGAATTGATATCTTTTTCAAAAACTTGCACTCTATTTTTTTTTATATAATCGCAGTCTATAATATCTTGCGCTACTAAATTCAATAGGCCGCAAAGTAAAATAAAAAATATTTTCAATTTTTTTCCTTTTTTTGGAAATTGATTCGATATTTTAACTCAAATAAGCTTTAAATTTAAATTAATCATATAAAGATTTTAGTATAATTTATTATGTTTAAAGTCTTTTATAAATTGCCTATATGTTCTTTGTTGTTAAAAAGCGATGGTGAATTTTTAACCGAAGTTGATTTTTGTTTTGAAGAAAATTTTGAGGAAAATTCTTGTGAATTATTAGAATTTGCTACTTGGGAGTTGAAAAATTATTTTTCTAAAAAATTAAAAGTTTTTAAAACTCCTTTAAAAATTCAAGGAACTAGTTTTGAAATCAAAGTTTATAAAGCTTTAATGCAAATTCCTTATGGACAAACGGTCACTTATAAAGAACTTGCAGAAATTATCAACCACCCCAAAGCTTTTAGGGCTGTTGGAAATGCTAATTCTAAAAATATTATTCCTATTTTTATTCCTTGTCATAGAGTACTTGCAAAAAATAGTATAGGCGGATACAATGGCGGAATTAATATCAAGAAATTTTTGCTTCAAAATGAAGGTGTGAAAATTTAAAATAGGCTTGGAAGTTGGTTTGATTGGTTTTCAAATTCTTGCTCAAAATCTGCATGATTTTCTAAAATAAGACAATATTTAAAATCTTTTAAATTCTTAAGATCTGAAAGCTTATCATATGAAAAATCGCAAAATAAAGAATTTTTTACCGCTGTTTTAAAACCTTTAGTGTGTTTAAAATTTTCATTCCAATAATCAAAGGTATTTTGATTATTAACGACTATAAAAGCTTTTGCGCTTGTGCCAAATTCGCAAATTTCAAATTTTTCATCAATAAAATAAATTTTAAAATCATCTATTTTGTTAAAATCAAAGCTGATTTTTGTATTTTTTTCTTTCAAATAAGTCATAATTTTGGCAAAAATTTGCGCATACACAAAAGGTAAATTTAGGTTTTTAAAATACAAATTATCACAAACCAAAGTGGTAAAAAAGAAACTCGATCTTGAAAGAAGGGTAAAATTAACCTCTTTTAAAATTTCAATATTAGCACAAATTTTAAGCAAATAATTTTCATCATTAAAGCAAAAAATTTCTCCTTTCTTTGCTTTAATAAGCGTATCAAAATCTATAAACACATTGCCTTTTAAAACATTTAAAGAAAATGCCTTGCAAATACTTAATTCATAAGATTTAAGCGATAAAAATTTACATTCTTTTTCTTCGCATAAAAAACGTAAAAGTTTCATTAAGGCAATTTCTAAATTTTCTACCTTAAGATAATAAATTTCTTTATCTTTGATAAAATATTCATATTCAGATATAATCGCAAAAGCGCCTTTATCGATCGCTTGGGCTATTTCTTGTTCATCGTTACTAAAAAAGGCAAATTCGCTTTTTAGCTCATTGAGATTTAAGGCAAATCCAGCCACGCTTAAAATACTTCCTTCATTGAGTATATTTGCGTGGATGAGTTCGCTTAGATTGCTTATATTCATCAACCTATTAATGCTCCATTGTCAATGATTTGTTCAGGAGTGATAAGAACGAGTTTATCGTTGTACTTTGCACTCAATATCATACCGTTACTTTCATGTCCAAAAATTTTTGCTTTTTTAAGATTGGTTAAAACGCAAACTTGTTTTCCTATTAAATCAGAAGCTTTGTAGTATTTGGCTATACCAGAGACTACTTGACGGATTTCTTTATTTTCAAGCTCGAGTTGAAATTTCAAAAGTTTTTCGCTACCTTCTATATTTTGACAATCCAAAACTGTAGCGACTTTAATTTCTATTTTAGAAAAATCTTCGATTTTTATTTTTGCTTTTTCTTCTTTTTTAATTTCTTGCTTTAGCTCTTGTTTGATTTCAACTTTTGGAAATAAAACTTCACAAGCTGTGGCTTTAAAATCAAATAATTCATTATGGATAATCAGTTTTTCATAATTGATAGTTGAAATTTCAAAATTTAAAGCTTGAGAGATTTTTTTACAAGAATTTGGTAGAGCAGAGCTTAATAAAATACTAGCCTTAGCTAAAATATTTGCACAAAGCCCAATAAGTGCATTTGCTTCATCGCGTTTGTTTTCTTTGATCAAATTCCAAGGTTCGTATTTGCTGATAGCTAAATTTGCCACACTTAAAGCCTTGAAAATCTCTTCTAGATAACGATTGCACTGCAAATTTTCTAAATAGTCTATGGCAAGTTTTAGATATTGCATCGCTTCATCAAGTTCATTTTTATAAAGATCTAAAACTTTATTTTGGGTAATTATTCCATTGTTATATTTTTGACTCATACCTATGATGCGATTGAGTAAATTGCCAAATTCGTTACTTAATTCAGCGTTGATGCGGTTAATAAGCATGTTTTCACTAAAATCGCCATCATTTCCAAAAGGCACTTCTCTAAGTAAAAAATATCTAAAAGCTTCTATGCCATAAGTATCTGCAATTTCTTTAGGTTTGATAACATTGCCTTTAGATTTACTCATTTTTTCACCTTCTTTAGTCCACCAACCATGTGCACCTATGAATTTAGGTAAAGGTAAATCCACACTCATTAAAAAAGCCGGCCAATAAATCGCATGAAAACGCAAAATATCTTTACCAACTAGATGAATATGTGCAGGCCAAAATTTTTCCTTTTGAGTCTTTAAAGAGCTGATATAAATGAAAAGCGCATCAAGCCAAACATAAATAATGTGCTTATCATCATTGATTTCTTTTGGAAGTTTAATCCCCCAATCAAAACTGGTTCTTGTAATAGAAAGATCTTTTAAGCCATTTTGTATAAAATTTACAAGTTCATTTTTTTTATTTTTAGGAAGAATAGGATCTTTTTCTTCATACCATTTAAGGATTTGATCTTGATATTTTGAAAGCTTGAAAAAATAACTTTCTTCTTTTAAAAGTGTGGTATTTTTTCCACAATCTGGACAGCAAGTTTCGTTAGTCAGTTGGCTTTTAGTAAAAAAACTTTCGCAAGAAATGCAGTAATGCCCTTCGTATTGATCTTTATAGATATCACCTTTTTTCCACATTTTTAAAAACATAGCTTGCACAAAGTCAATATGTGTTTGATCTGTAGTTCTAGCATAAATATCATAATTAATTTCTAACTCATCCCATAGCTTTTTAAATTCAGCGCTGATTTTATCTGTGTATTCTTTAGGTGTTGAATTTCTTTCTTTTGCAGCTTGTTCTATTTTTTGCCCGTGTTCATCGGTTCCTGTTAAAAATTTGGTTTCATGGCCTTGTAAGCGATAAAATCTAGCCATGGTATCAGCAATAATAGTTGTATAAGCGTGTCCTAAATGAGGCACATCATTTACATAATAAATTGGAGTTGTAATATAACGCATGTTTAATTTCCTTAAAAAATTTAAAAATCAAATCCGCCTTCGGTTTTACCCTTAGACATGCTATTATAAACAGCATCAACATAGTCTTTTCGTGTTTGGCAGGTAAAAATTTCTTCGCAATTATAGCAAGAATTTAAGTTTTTTGAATTTTGGCAGGATAATAAAATTTCTTTTTTATTATCCATTTCTTGTTCGAATTCATCTCTAATTTCAGCCATTATAGATTTCCAAAAGCTTTTCGATTTCGTATTTAGAGCCAAAAAAACAAGGTGTAGTTGCATGTATAGCATCAAATTCAAGATCGAGTAGAGATTGATTGCTTCCATTTGTGGTTTTTCCACCCGCTTTTTCTACAATAAAAGCTAAAGGAAAAACTTCAAAAAAAGCTCTTAATTTCCCCATAGGAGAATCTTTTGTTGCTGGATAGCTAAAAATTCCGCCCCCTTTGAGTAAAATTTGATTGATATCACTAACCATAGCTCCAGAATATCTTAAGCGATAATTTTCATCAAATAAAGTTTTGATAAATTTGGCGTGTTTTTCATCCCAAAATTTTTGAGTTCCACCTGTGGCGTTGATTTTTCCTTTTTCACTCATTTTTAATTCTTTGATAAAAACAAATTCGTTATTTTTATCAAGACGATATAATTTAGGAGTATCTTCACAAATAACCATTTCTAGTCTTGCTCCATACATACTATAAACCGCTGCTTTTAAATTTTTAGCACTGGCTTTTTCTTCATAAATGCCAAAAATTGAACCTATGGCAAAATTAACATCCATAAGACTAGAGCCATCAAGTGGATCGTAAGCTACAATATATTTTGCATTATCATTGACTTTTAAAATTTCATTTTTTTCTTCGCTGATAATAGCTTTAAGAGTAGGGCACTGGCTTAAAGTTTTTGTAATGATCTCATCGCTTAAGATATCAAATTTAAGCTGGGTATCACCTGTGGAATTGTGATTTTGACTATAACTTGTATCTGGAAATTTCAAAGCGTCTGAAATTTCTAAAACGGCCTTTTGAATATAAGAAATTAATTCTTTCATTGTAACTCTCCTTTTTAGATTTTTTTTGCATTCTCTAATATATATCTACAAATTTCTTTAATATTGTTTAAATCAAGCCAAATTAAATTCGGATGTGAAATTTTATCATAACTTGCAATGGCTTGAGAAAATGAAAAATAACTTTCATCAATTTCTTGGCAAAAAACACTAATACGTGGCAAATCTAAACTCTTTAAGCCCTCAACTAAACATATATCAAAATCTTGAGATAATTGTAAAGCTTTTAAAATATCTCTTTGCTTGTGAGAAAAAAAGGTTGTTCTTGTGGGACTTAAAACCATTACTTCTGCACCAGTTTGAAAAAATTTAAAGCTATCTTTACCATTAAAATCAAACTGTGCTTTATCTGCAGGATCGTGCTTGATAATAAGAACTTTTAATCCTTGATTCATAAGTTCATTTGAAATTTTTGTGATAAGAGTTGTTTTTCCAGAATTTGAAGGCCCGCTAAAAGCCATAATTAATTTTTCCATAAATTTTCATTTTCCTAAAAATTAAAATTAAATTATAATATTTTAAACCAAAAAATAGAGTTAAAAGGTTAAAATTATAAAAAATATTTATGATATAGGTTAGAGTATGAGAATTTCTTTTTTATTATCAAGTGTTTTATTTTTTAGTGCGTGTTCTATGAAAGATCCTGCTATTGTGGATACAAATTTAAAAACTCAAACTCTTATGTTCTCTCAAAAATATAAAATAACACAAGATAATCTTAGTGCTATTGTTACAATGTCTTATTTAAATCCTGTTTTAGATTATGCTAGTGATGATGATATTTTTGCTTTTACATTTACACCTGATTCTTTTAAGATAGATAAATTAGAGATCTTTTTAAATAATAAAAAAGCTAAGGTGCAAGAACTTGATCCATTTTTTATGAAATATTTATTGCAAAATAAATATACGAAGTATCTAGAGGTAACTCTTCCTAGTGTAAAAACAGAAAATTTTGTCAAGGCTAAGATTTGTTTAAATCATTTGCCTTGTTTTGAATTAAATTTTCAAAAATATCCGAAATCTTTATACTATCGTTCAGAAGATATCGATATACAATATAATTAGCCAATACTTTTTTTCCATAAATTCGGCTTTCTTGATAAGGGATTAATTCCATAGATAAAAAAGGCTCATATTTTCCATTTTTAAACATATCATCTCTAGCCAATAATCTTTTAACAAAGCCTATGCCGCCATTATAAGCATAAGCTATAAATAAAGGAGATTTCAATCTTTTTTCTAAATAATCTAAATGATAATTTCCAAAATGATAAGCAATTTCAGGTTTAAACATAAAATCTTGATCAAAATTCGGAATTTTTAGTTCTTTCTCTCCAATATGATTCGCCAAAAAAGGCATAAATTGCATCATGCCTAAGGCATAAGAAACTGAAATAGCTGTAGGAATAAATCTGCTTTCTTGTCTAGCAATAGCTAAAATTAAAGCTTGTCTAGGAATATCATAATCTTTGATGTATTGATAATAAGGTGTGATGAAATAATGTTTTTTAAATTTAGATTTTCGTTCTAAAATATAAGCATAAATAGGCAAAGTTTCTTCTGTATCAAATTTTTTAGCCAATTCATCTAACTTTGTAGCGTTAGCTTCAAGTATAGTTTTGTTAAGTTTTTGCCATGCAAATGGATCTTGCATATTAAAATCATTTTTTTCTTTATGAACTTTGATGGTTTCGATTTTTGGAAAAGCAGAATGCGTTAATTCTTTAGCATACAGACTATAGATATTTAAAGAATTGCTTTGTGCAAGCATTTGCAAATCTTTTTCATCTTTTTTGATTAACCACATCCAAAAAATGGCATTATCTCTGCCACTTCTGCTTTTAAAAGTTTGTGCAGCCTGTTTGAAAAACTCATAAGCTATATGATCTTTATCATAGGTTAAAGCATTAATACCTAAATAAAATGCCGTATATTCTTTTGTATTTTTTGGATTAGTTTGCAAAAGAGAATATCTAAATTTTGGATATTGTCTTTGGATGACGATGGTTTGAGCAAAGTTATTAAAATTATTATAATTTGAAATTTGATTAACAAAGCTTGCATTCAAATCACAATCTCCATGATCAGCTTTGAAGTATTTATAGAGTTTAAAAAAGCCATTTACATCATCTTTTTCTTCCATGTATTTCATAGGTTTGCTAGAATTAAAAGCAAGGAGTAAATTTGTCAAATCAGGTCTTTTGGAGTCAAATTTTTTTGCCAATATATCTCTATCTTTATTGCTTAAACTCGCGATAAAAGATATCGAATTCAAACGCACACTTTGACAAGTTAAATTTGCATCCAAAATCGTATTTTTTGTATAAATGTAGCATTGCATATATTTTGGATTGATATAAGGCTTAATAGGAATAATCTTTTCAATTTCTGTTTTTATCTTACCTGCGTAGCGAAAAATATGCGATTTTAAATTTTCAATTTCTGTTTTATGAAGAGTTTTTTTCTCTAAAAGTCTATAAATATAATAATCCTTAGCTAAAGAATTATCTTGTTTTTTTAAGGTTTCTAAGTCGTATTCTAAGGCATTAAGATATATAAAACTTAAAAGCAATAAGCATATTTTTTTCACAAAAGACTCCTTAAAATACTATCAAGGAAAAAGTTGAGAAATTGTAATGCTAGAAGTATAATTAAAGGAGCTAGGTCGATATTTCCTATGCGTGTTGGAATTTTTCTTACCAAAGCATAAGCAGGATAACTAAGCTTGTATAAAATTTGGACGATAGGGTTATATGGGTCAGGATTAACCCAGCTTAAAAGTGCAGTGATAACAATAATCCAAGTGTAAATATTAATAATAATGTGCAAAACTTGAAAAGTAGCATAAATAAAAGAATCAATAATCATAATTTACATCCTTGCTAATTCATGTATGAAATTTTTTATATGCGGATAAAGATCGCTAAGTTCTGGCCCATGGATATTTCCCGTTAAAATTATCCTTAAAGGCATAAAGAAATTTTTACCTTTTAGACCGCTTTTTTGTAAAAGATAGTTTTTAAAATCATCATAATTTTCAAAAAGTTCTATATCGTTTAAAATTTCTTTTAAAATTTTACATTCTTTTTCAAATTCAAGATAATCTTTGGGGCTAAAAATAGCATGAATTTTTTCTTTTAACTCGTTGATCGTGCTTGCTTCTTGGGTGTAAAATTTTGCCAAATTCGCTAGATCTCTTTTTGAGTTTAAAATTTCATTAAGTTTTGAATTTTCTAGTAATTTTATATGTTCTCTATTGATTTGCAAAAGTTTTTTTAGATCAAATCTTGCAGGAGATTTTGAAATTTTATTAATATCAAACCAAGAAATAGCTTCTTCTATGGTGAAAATTTCACAAGGAGTTTTATTTCCTAAGATAAGAAGATAATTAGCAATAGCACTTGGCAATATCCCTTGTTCAAGTAGCCATTTTACAGAAGAATGCGCTTCTCTTTTGCTCATTTTAACACCCTGTTCGTTAAGAATAATTGGCAAATGCGCATAACTTATTTTTTGTTCATAACCTAAACTTTGACGGATATGCTCTTGTTTAGGTGTATTTGAAACATGATCCTCTCCGCGTATAATACAAGTGATATTTTCAAGCATGTCATCTACAGCACAAGCAAAATTATAAGTAGGGGTTTTATCTGTTCTCATGATAACAAAAGAATCAATATTATCAGGCTCAAAGCTAAGCTTACCTTTAATAAGATCTGAAAATTCTATCGTTTTATTAGGTTTTTTAAGGCGGACAACAAAAGGTTTTTCGCATTCTAAAACATCGATATCTGCTAGTTTTTCACAAGTTCCATCGTATCGATAAGGTTTTCCTTGCTGTTTTGCTAATTCTTTTTTTTCTTCCAATTCTTTTTCTGTGCAAAAACAAGCAAAAGCTTTTTTTTCGCTAACAAGCCTTAAAGCCATTTGTCGATGAAATTTTAAATTCTCACTTTGCACATAGTATTCTTGCCAAGAAATTCCAAAAAGACTTAAAATTTCTTTTATTTCTTCCTCTTTTCCTTCTATATTTCTTGCTTTATCAGTATCTTCTATGCGTAAGACAAAATGAGTGTTTTTTTGTTTAGCGCAGATGTAATTAAACAAAGCCACGCGTAAATTTCCTATATGCATATCTCCTGTTGGAGAAGGGGCAAAACGATACATTGTAAAACCTTATATTTTGGATTTTCAAAAAACAAATTATAACAAATAATTTTATACAGATATTTAATATTTACTTGATATAATTACTTTTATGATGTATTTGTTTCTATCTTTTATTATTTTAGTTATATTTGGTTTAGTTAATTTATATGTTTATAAGCGTTTGATTAAAAAATTTTTACTTTTTAAGTATTTTCAAAAAATTTTTGCATTAGCTTTTTTTGTGCTTTTTTTAGCTCAAATTGTTTTTTTGATCTTAAGAAGGGACGATTATCTAAATGATACATGGTATGAAATTTTATCCATGACTTATGCTCCAAGTTATTGTCTTTTTTTCGTTACTTTAATACTTGATTTTTTTAGACTTTTTTTAATTCTTTTAGGAAGAGCTTATAAAAAGATCAATATCTTTATTCGTTTGATTTTTGAAATTATTGTTATTTGTATTTCTGTATTTTTAATCTATATGAGTATTTGTAATGCTTTAAGAATTCCTGAAATCAATACCTTAAATTTAAAAATCAATGGCTTAAAAAAAGATCTAAAAATAGCTGTTTTAACAGATATGCATTTGGGTAAAAATTTACATGAAAAATTTCTAGATCAAGTGATCAATAAAGTCAATTTGCAAAAACCGGATATGATTTTTATCATCGGCGATTTAATAGATGCAAATCCTAAAGATTTAGCGCCTTATATTTCAAAATTAAATAATTTTAAATCCACTTATGGAACTTTTTACACTGTGGGGAATCACGAGTATTATCATGGAATCAATCAAGTTTTAAACTTGCTTAAAACTCATACAAAAATGAAAATTTTACTCAATCAAAATGTAGATTTAGGTTTTATCAATGTTGCCGGTTTAGCAGATCTAGCCGGAATAAGCAAGGGGTTATATGCTCCTAATTTAGCAAGGATTAAAGCGGATTTAAATACATCAAAACCAAGTATTTTGCTAACACATCAGCCAAAAGCAGCTTTGCTTTATGATTTGAGTGCCTTTGATTTGATTTTAAGCGGACATACCCACGGGGGACAAATTTTCCCTTTTATGTTTTTGGTTAAACTTCAGCAAGGTTTTGTTTATGGGCTTTATAATTTAAGTGCAAAAACAAAATTATATGTTAGCAGCGGGGCAGGTTTTTGGGGTCCAAGTCTTAGAGTTTTTGCTCCGAGTGAAATTGCTATTTTAAATCTTAAAGGAGATTTGTAATGAATTTTTCAAGAGAAAGTTCTAAACTTTTTGGCCTTATAGCTCAATTTAAATTTCCAAAAATGATTCAAAAAAAAATCAATCAATGGTATGTGAATTATTTTAAAATCGATATGAGTGAATTTGATGATGTTTTAGAATATAGAAGTTTAAATGAGCTTTTCACAAGAACTATAAAAATTCCACGCACTATAGGAGAAGGTTTTATTAGTCCTAGTGATGGAAAAATTTTGCAATGCGGAAGTACTTTTTTAGCCGATGAAGAATATTTCGCTTTTTCTATTAAAGGGCATACTTACAGTGTTGAAGAACTTTTAAAAGATAGTTTTGAATCTTATGAATTAGAAAAAGGATTAGATTATATCAATATTTATCTTTCGCCAAGAGATTATCATCGCTATCACAGTCCTTGTGATATGCAAATTTTAAGTGCGACTTATACAAGAGGAACACTTTATAGTGTCAATGAAAAGCATTTAAAGTCTATTAGCAATCTTTATACTAAAAATGAAAGAGTAAGTTTAAAATGTCAAAATGAAAAAGGTGTTTTTTGGCTTGTTTTTATAGGCGCACAAAATGTTGGAAAAATGCGTTTTAATTTTGATGATAGCATTAGAACTAATGCTAAATTTTCTTATAGCTTTACTAAAAAATATGAAAATTTAAGAGTAAAAAAAGCTGAAGAACTTGGGTATTTTGAATTGGGTTCTACTATAGTGTTGATCGCCCAAAAAGGTATATGGAATAAAAAATTAGAAATAGGGCAAAAAATTAAATTTGGAGAGAGTATTTCTGATTAATTTTTAGGAGTTTTATTTGCCATTTGATAGATAAAAGCAAAAACTTCAGCCACTGCTTTATACATATTTGGCGGAATTTCATCTCCAAGATCGAGTTTGCTTAAAATTTCAATTAGATCCTCATCTTCTTTTATGGGTACTCCATGTTCTTTAGCTAAAGAAATGATTTTAGCAGCACTTTCTCCTTTGCCACTTGCAAGAACTTTTGGTGCAGAATGTTTTTCTTTTTGATAGCCTAAGGCTACAGCTTTTTTGATGGATTTTTTAATCTTACTCATACTGTTTTATCCATACCCATTTCAAGATCTAAATTCTTTATATCCCTGCTATCAAATTTGCTTCTTATGATATCACCTACAAAGAAATTAGCGCTTAAAAGTCCTGCTTTGTTGATATTTTTTTTAAGTTCGTGTGCATTTTCATAAATCGTTTTTCTAAATTCTTTATTTTCAGCCATGATGTTTATATCTATATATTTTTCATGGTTTAAAGAAATTAAAATTTCTAAATCACCAAGTTTAGCAAATTCGAGTTTTATTTGGGCAAAGAATTTATCTTTTTTACCTCTTCTAAACATAATCTTAGAATCATTAAGATCTTCCCAAGAAAAAGGCAAATAAGTATTAATAGAATCATTCGCTAAGGAAATAAGCTGATTGATTTCAATTTGGGCTAAAAGCCTATTGGTTTGATTATAAACAGCTTCATTGCCTTCGTTTTTGGCTAAATTTGAAATTTGTAAAAGAGTGGATTTGATATCGTGATGTAAAGATTCTGCTATATCTTGATCTGTTTTTGGCTTGATTTGGGCTAAATCCTTCATAGATAAATCAAGTTTGCGTTCTAAATTTTTTATTTCGGCTTGATTGGTTTTTGTGCGTTGAACATGAGGTTCTAATTCTCTTAAGCTTTCATTGAGTCTTCTTGAAAGATTGCCAAGATCCTTGCTTAGATTTTGTACTTGATCTAGATCTAAATTTTCTACTACAAAGGCTAAATTTTTGACATTATTTTGCTTGTTAAAAATTTCTTGATTTTTAAAAAGATTTTCTTGATTTTGTGTGTTATTTTGAGGTATTTTCTGCATATTGTTTTCATTTTTGGTTTCAAAAAATTTAGCATTTTCTTTAGGAGTATTTTTTATACTTTCTTGATTTGAATTATTTTTAGTATTTTCATTTTTTTTATCTTGAAAATTTTCTATTTCTTCCTCTTTGTTTGTTTTTTGATCACTTAAATGATCATTTTCTTGATCATGATCTTTTGTTTTATGTTCTAATTCGTTATCTTGTGTTTGTTTGTCGTGGTTTTTTACTTCGTGAGAATTTTCATTTTTAGTTTCATTTTTATCTGAAATAAGGTTTTTTAAAATATCATCTTCATCATGATTGGGCATTTTTAAATTTGATTTTTCTAAAATATTTTTTAAGGTATTTTCTAGTTTTTCAAAGGCTTTGGCAGTATTTTTTAATATATTTGTATCTTGAATCATTATATTTTCTGGTTTGTTTAAGGCTTTGAAAAAATCATTTTTTAAGGTTTTTATTTCTTTTGAAATTTTATAAGCGATATCGATGATTTTATTTTGAGCTAAGCTAGGATTTTTTGTGATGTAATTTTTAAAATTTTCTATTTTAGAGCCTAATTTAAGAAGAGCTTTAAAAGAGCTTTGATCTAAAATTTGTGTATTTTCCTTTTTGTTGGTTTGCAATATATTTTTAAGTTCTTTTAGGGTTTCTTTTGGGCTTAAATTTGCAGCAGCCAATTGAGCGATTTGGACACTAAGTTTTTCATTGCTTAAGCCTTTAATCGTGCTTAAAAGAGAATAAAAACTTTTAGGCAGGTTTTCTTCATTTAAAGCATCTTTTAATTTTGCTTCAAAAAATACACCCGAATTTTTAAATAATGGAGCTAGATTATTATTTTTAATTTCACTTGCTGGTTTTAAAATTTGGTTTAGTTTATTTAAAACTTGAGAAAAAACATCATCTTTAGCAAGTTCAGTGCTTAATGTTTTTAATTCATTAGCAAAATTGGGAGCTAAGTTTAAATTTTTACTTTGTTTGAGTATGGGCGAATCAGGATTTTTTTGAGAATTGATTTGTTCTAAAAGCTTATTAACAAGTTCTTTAAGTTTTGTACCAGTTTCATTTTGGATAAGCTTAGAAATAATCTCTTCATTGCTTGCATCTTTATCTAGGCCTAAATTTTGTTTTAGGGCATTAGAAAGCGCTTCTTTTGGATTTTCTTTAGAATTTACTTTATCTTTTGTTGGAGTATTATCTAGCTTGATATCATTTTTTTGTGCGTTAGCAATTTGACTTGTAAGCTGAGTATTAATCATCTAGCATCACCATATTTCCAGGCTTTTTGCTGAATTTTTTACTTAGGATATTAGGTCTATTGATGGTAAAAAGTATTAAAAATCCAAGTAAGGAAATATAAAACCAAGTAAAACCTTTTGTATCAAAATATTGCATCAAAAAACCCAAAATCAAAGGTCCAAATAAAGATCCCAAAGAATAGCAAAAAAGAACACCGCGTCCTAATTCTACGCCTTTATTTTTGATCACCAAAACATCATTAGCTCTAGCAAGTGCCAAAGCATAGAGGCAAAAAATTCCCATACCTAGCAAGAAAGACAAGCAATATTGAATATACAAGCAAGGTTTAAAAAAAACAAAGACAAGCATAGTGAAAAAACCTATACTCGCACAAGTGATAATGGCAAATTTTCTACCTAGTTTATCTGAGATAGTTCCCATGATAGTTTGAGCAAAAAAGCCACCTAAAATTCCACAAAAAGTAAAATAAGACACAGCTTGATTGTCAAATTTTTGCAAAAGTATAAATAAAGGAGCCATTGAAAAAAAGCCATTTATAAGCATTCCAGCTATAAAACTAGTGATGATGGCCAAAGGTGCGATATCAAAAACTTTTGGTATGGAAATAGGGCTTGATGCGGGCAAAAGAGGTTCTTTTATCTTGATCAAATTTAGCGGCAAAGAAGAAAATAAAATCAAAGCGGCACTTAAAATAAAAACATTATGTCTGCTTAGATTAAGAGCGATGATTAAAGTTCCTATGCCAAAAGAAAGATAAAATACTATTTCATAAAATCCTAGTATTCTCGAACGTATAGCGTTTTTGCTTTTTTCATTGAGCCAAGATTCTATTACCATTAAAAAGCCATAATAGCAAATGCCTATTAAAAATCTTAAAACAGCCCAAAAAATGAGATTATTGCTGATAGTATGCAACATAGCTGAAATTCCAAAAATAGCGCCAAATAAGCCAAAAGATCGTATATGACCTATTTTTGAAATGATTTTATGCGCACTTATAGTTCCAATAAGTCCGCCGATAAAAAAACAAGAGCTAATAATCCCTACGACTAAAGGACCTTCTCCTCTTTCTTTAAGAACAACGCCGATTGAAGTGACAATCAAAGCATTACCAGCAAATAAAAAAGCCATGCTGGCAAAAAGTGCTGTCATTGATTTAATAATTCTTTTTGGACTCATATCTTACATACACAATAAAAATAAAAATACAAATAAGCAAGCTTGAAATTCCACACAAATAGCCAAAAATGTGAAGTATTCCTTGTCTGTGTAAAAATAAAAAACCCGCAACTAAAACCACATAAGCAAAAATTTTTAATAAATTAAAAAATGCTGCAAAAAAATACATTTTATTTTTTATACTAAATTCTAAATCGTCTTTTAGGATTGTAAATTTTATATTTTTAGGCAGACTTTTCACTTTTTTAAGAGAAAATAAAAATAAATTTTGATTGATTTTGTATTTTCTTGCTTGAGAATAGATCATTTTTTTGTAGCTAAGATAAGAGGCTGTAATAACTAGCAAAATACTAAAAAAAGCCATTTCAAAGCTAAAAAATATATTTAGACTGAAAGGGGCTAAAAATAAAAAAGATAAAAAAAATGCAATATGAATTAAAAATATAATCACAGCAAATGCTTTTTTGTATTGCATTATTTATTTTTCTCTTTTTGGATAATTTCTTTTACCAATTCATCGCGTTTTACAAATTCTTCATAGGTTTTCACTTGTTTTTTATAGGCTTTATAAACGTTGAGTATTGCACCAGAAATTCCCCAAAAAACCCCAAGCCAAAATAGCCAAGGATAAGGAGTAAATTTTTTGAGTAAATATCCAATACCAATACCAATTAAAACAGCAACAACCATAGAAATTCCAAGGCTTAAGCCATCGGCAGCTTCTATGGTTTTGTGGATGATTTTTTTTCTATTCATAGGTGCTTAAAGCTTTCTTTTACGGCTTCTAAAGTGGCATCGATCATTTTATTATTCATTTTAGAGCAAATAAAACCCGTTTCAAATTGCGAAGGAGCAAGATAAATTCCATTTTTAAGCATTTTTTGGTGGAATTTTGAAAAAAGTTTAAGATCTGATTTTAAAGCATCTTGATAATTTTCAACCGGCTTTTCTATGAAAAAATAACCAAACATAGAGCCAACATAGCAAGTTTGCAAAGGAATTCCTTTTTCAGAAGCTAATTTTTTCATACCATGAGTTAATTTTTTAGCCAACTTAGCTAATTTTTCATAAAGATCCTTTTTCTTTTTTGCCTTAGAAATGCTAGCAATTCCTGCTGCCATAGCCAAAGGATTTCCGCTTAAAGTTCCAGCTTGATAAACCCCGCCTAAAGGACTTAAAATATCCATAATTTCAGCTCTAGCCGCAAAAGCTGCTGCTGGTAATCCGCCACCAATAACTTTTCCAAAAGTGACAATATCAGCTTTAATATGATTAACTCCATAAGATCCAAGATATGAAGCTCTATAACCACTCATAACTTCATCAAAAATAAGTAAAGTTTGATTTGCTTTGCAAATTTGTACCAACTCTTCTAAAAATTCTTGTTTAGCCGGTACTAAGCCCATATTTCCAGCTATAGGTTCTATGATAACACAAGCGATATCTTGATGTTGTTTAAAAAATTCTTTGACACTTTGAATATCATTGTATTTTGCAACTAAAGTAAATTGTGCGATTTCATTTAACACCCCTAAAGAACTTGGAGTATTAAAGGTAGCAGCACCACTTCCAGCACTCACTAGTAAAGAATCTGAATGTCCGTGATAACACCCTTCAAATTTTAATATTTTATCTTTTTTTGTAAATCCACGTGCAAGGCGAATCGCACTCATTGTTGCTTCTGTTCCGCTATTGACAAAACGGATTTTATCTAAATGTGGAAAATCTGATAAAACCAAATTTGCAAGTTCAGTTTCTAATAAAGTAGGGGCTCCAAAACTTGATCCCTTTTTAAGAGCATTTTGACAAGCCTTTTGAATATCTTTATCGCAATGACCAAAAAGCAAAGGCCCCCAACTTTGCACATAGTCAATATAAGATTTTCCTTCAATATCAACAATATAAGCACCCTTACCATGATCGATAAATCTAGGCTCACTTTCTACATTACTAAAGGCTCTAACTGGTGAATTTACGCCACCTGCTATGATTTTACATGCTTGTTCAAAAGCTTTTTTATTTGTCATTTTTTACTCCTTTGGTGTTTATGGGTTGTTGTTTTTTATTTTTATTAAATTGGCTAATGTAATTATACAAGCTTACAATTTCTTCATTGGTTAATGAATAATTTGGCATAATGGATTTAGCGTTTTTAATTTGATTGAGTGAGTTTTTAAATTTTTCAAAACTAAGATTTTGAATGCTTGGGATTTTATAAGGCGTTTTAACCCCTTTTTTTAGATAGTATCCTAAAATTTGCTCACTTCCGTCATTTCCATGACATTTTTTGCAACTGATTCCTCTAGGGTTTTCATAAAGCATTTTAGCGTATTCTCTTGGGGTTATAAAATCAGAACCAAAAAGAGTGAGGGTTGTGAATAAAAATGTTATAAGAATTTTCAAAATTTAACCTTGCTAATGAAATTTTAATATGATACAATTTTTACTTTAAAAAAGTAATAAAATTTTATAAAGGAAAGTAATGATTTTACTTGATGGTAAAGCCTTAAGTTTAAAAATCAAAGAAGAGCTTAAAGAAAAAAATCAAATGCTTAAGGAACAGGGTATGCAAACTTGTCTTGCTGTGATTTTGGTTGGTAACAATCCTGCAAGTCAAACTTATGTTAATTCCAAAGCTAAAGCTTGTGAAGCATGTGGAATTAAATCTTTAGTGTATCATCTTGATGAAAATACAACCCAAAATGAACTTTTAGCACTCATTAATACTTTAAATTACGATGATAGTGTGCATGGAATTTTAGTGCAGCTACCTTTACCAAGTCATATTAATAAAAATTTAATTTTAGAAAGTATCATAAGCAGTAAAGATGTAGATGGTTTTCATCCTATCAATGTAGGATATTTAAATTTAGGCTTAGAAAGTGGATTTTTACCTTGCACTCCGCTTGGGGTTATGAGGCTTTTAAAATCTTATGAAATCAATTTAGAAGGCTTAGATGTTGTCATCATAGGAGAATCAAATATAGTCGGACGCCCTATGGCTACGATGTTTTTAAATGCCGGTGCGACGGTGAGTATTTGTCATATTAAAACAAAAGATTTAAAAATATACACTCAAAAAGCTGATTTAATTGTGGTAGCGGCTGGGTGTGTGAATTTGTTACGTTCTGATATGGTAAAAGAGGGAGTGATTGTTGTAGATGTTGGGATCAATCGCCTTGATGATGGTAGAATAGTAGGTGATGTTGATTTTGAAAATGTTTCAAAAAAAGCAAGTTTTATCACCCCAGTTCCTGGAGGAGTTGGGCCAATGACTATTGCTATGCTTTTAGAAAATACGGTAAGATCGGCTAAAAATAGATTAAAATAGGAAAATTCATGATTTTTTTTAAAAAACTTTATAGATTTTGTCAGTCTTGGACTGGGACGGTTGTTATTGTTCTTTTAGTTATGTTTTTCTTTATGCAAGCTTTTGTAATTCCTAGCGGTTCTATGAAAAATACCTTATTGATACATGATTTTTTATTTGTGAAAAAATTCAGCTATGGTATCCCGACTCCGCATATTCCTTGGTTAGAAATTCCTGTTTTGCCAGATTTTAATAAAAATGGTCATTTAATCGCAGGATCGGGGCCAAAAAGAGGAGATATAGTGGTTTTTAGATATCCTAGAGATACAAAACAGCATTTTGTCAAACGTTGCGTTGGAGTAGGGGGAGATAAGATAGTTTATGCAAATAAAACCCTTTATGTAAGAATGCATGAGGGCGATGAATTTATGCGCGCTCATTATCCTCAAGATTTGGTTAAACTTGGCGGGGAAATTTATGTTAAAGAGCCTTATAAAGAAAAAGGGATTCATTATGATCCAAAAAAAGATATAGAAAGTGATATATCGGCACATTTTAATATAGGTGATTTTGCTATGTCGCCAACTTATTTTAAAGAACTTGGAGATCAGATAGGTTTTAATGGTGGAAATGCTTATGTTTTTGAAGTCCCTAAAGATGAATATTTCATGATGGGAGATAATAGAGATTATTCGTATGATAGTCGTTTTTGGGGGAGTGTTCCTTATAAATTTATAGAAGGGGAGCCTTGGTTTGTGTATTTTTCTTGGGATGATAATAAAGGTATTGTTAGATGGGAAAGAATAGGAAGAAGTGTTGAGACTTTGGAAAATAACGATGCTTATATTCATGACTATGATGAAAATGACACTTTAGGCTAAAACAGTAATTGAAAATTTCTTTAGAAATTTTCAATACCTTTCAATACTCTACAATAAAAATTCAAAAATATTTTTTATCTTTAAAACGTTTTTAGTTTTGAGTGTAAATATTTAAATGTTTAGATAATTTTTCTAAATTATCGCTACAACAGAAACTAAAATCGCACTTACCTTCTCCAAAAATTTCATTGTATCTTTTTATTTTGTTTTCAATATCGCTTTTAGTATTGATAACGTATATTTTATAATCATTTTTATTTGAATATAAGGCATTTTGAAAAAGATAAACAATGGATAAATCAGTCATAGGGAATGAAAATCCTTTTAGCATTTTTTATCAATTTTCTCATTTGCTTGTAATTTTATAAAAAATTTGCTTATTTTATTTTGTCTTTTCAAGATAAGACGTTTCACCTCTTAAAACATCCCCTCTTGTTTTAAAAGGTAATAGAGTTGTAAGATAAGTTAAAAGTTGCTCTAAATTATTCTTCATTTTTATATAAAATCATTATCTATAAAGTATTTTGATAATTCAGAAAGGGTAGGGTAAGAGTTAATTAAAGATTTTGAAAATCCAGCGCCAAAAAAGAAAATACCATCGTGTTATATTGTATAAAAATCCTTTTTTTGATTGGCATTATATTAAAAGTAGTTTTTTGTGTTATTTTCACTCATTATCAATATAAAATAAAAAAATATTGCTTTAAAATTAATAAAATTTATTTATTTAAATTATAAAAAAAATTAATTTCATAATTTTAATTATTTTTTTAGTATAATTTCAATTATCTTTAAATAACATAAAATATTTAAAGATATGAACATCTTTCAAAGAGTAAGTTTAAAGCTAAATTAGTTTCCTTGACTTCATCTTTCACTCTTTTAGCTTTAGATTAATCATTCTAAATTAAAGTTTGGTTTTTTAGCAATATTGTTTTTTAGCAATATTGCTAATTCTTTATTTAAAATAAATCATATTCTTTTAATTGTTTAAAATAGGGTATAGGATAAATTGTATTAAATTTTTAAGAAAGAATCAAAGTGGAGCGGGAAACGAGATTCGAACTCGCGACCCCAACCTTGGCAAGGTTGTGCTCTACCCCTGAGCTATTCCCGCAAGTAAAAGCGAAATTGTAATAAATTTTTTATTCTTTGTCAAGAATTAGAGCTTTAAAAGCTGTATTTGATCTCCTTTTTGATAAATTTCTACATCCTCTTCGCTTATGAGTAAGAATTCGCTACTAATTAAAGGCAGTATCATGCCTGATCCAAATTGATTGTTATTAAAAGGCATGAAAAATTCATCTTCTAAATTTCCTAAAATGAAATTATTTCTTCCTTTTTTAATTTTTAGATCAGTTCCCATTTTAGCACTAATCTTAAAAGATTTATGAGAAGTATTGCAAAGTAAATCAATAATTTTTTTAGCAAAAATAAAACAAGAAAGATAAGCCGCCATAGGATTTCCTGGTAAAACTAAGGCTAATTGTTTATCTTTTTTATAAAGTTTGCTAGGACGAGCAGGGCGCGCTTTTACGCCTTTGAAAATAGCCTTATAGTTTAACTCATCAAAGGCTTTTTCTAAAAAATCAGCTTCACCCACACTTGCACCACCGGAAGTGATTAAAAGATCAAAATTTGTTTTAAAAAGAGTATCTTTAACTATGTTAAAATCATCTTTTACGATTCCAAGATATTGAATTTCACAATGCTCTAGCATAGTCATTAGTGGCAATGCATTGGCATTGTAAATGCTTTCTTCGTCGCAAATTTGCCAAGGTTCTTTAAGTTCATTGCCACTTGAAAAAATGCCTACGCGAATTTTTCTTACAACTTCAATTTTATAAATTCCTTGAGAGGCAAGTAGGGCAATATGTCTTGAATTTAACTTCGTGCCTTTTTTGAGTAAAAATTCACCTTTTTTTAATTCTTCACCCTTTAAACGTCTTGCGTTAAACTGCTTAGGAATTTTTTTGATAATAAGCTTGCCATTTTCTAAATGCTCATCCTCGATCATTAAAATCGTATCAGCATTTTTTGGCATTTTTGCTCCAGTCATAATCTTATAGCATTCATTTTTGCCAATTTCATAAGTTTGATTATCTCCTGCAAAGATAGTGCCTTTTATGCTTAAAGCTTCTTTTAAATCCGCATAATTAAAAGCATAGCCATCTAATGCCGCATTATCAAAACTGGGTAAATTTTTTTGCGCATAAAGATCCTCTGCTAGGATGCGATTTTTTGCATTTTCCAGACTAATGATTTCAATTTCTTCTAAAGGCTTGATTTCTTTTTCTAAATCTTTTAAGGTTTCAAAAAGATTTTTCATTCCTCAAGCCTTGTGATTTTAGCTCCTAAGGCTTTAAATTTATCTTCTAAATTTTCATAACCTCTATCTAAGTGATAAATTCGGTGCACTCTGCTTGTGCCTTTAGCAGCAAGAGCAGCAAGTATGAGAGCCGAGGAAGCACGTAAATCTGTAGCCATAACATCAGCTGCATTGAGTTCTTTTCCACCTACTATGGTTGCAATGTGCCCGTTAAGTTTAATATCTGCTCCCATTCTTAAAAGCTCACTTACGTGCATAAAACGATTTTCAAAAAGTCTTTCATCGATGATGCTTGTTCCTTCTGCTTTTAAAGCTAAAGCCATAAATTGCGCTTGCATATCAGTTGGAAAACCTGGATATTCACTGGTTAAAATCTCTATAGGCTCTATTTTTTTAGCTGAAAATAGGGTGATATTGTCATTTTCTATTAGAGTTTTAAAACCCATTTGATCGAGTTTTGCTAAAACAGCTCCTAGGTGTTCTGCATTGACTTTTTTAAGTTTGATTTGTGAATTGGTGATGGCTCCTGCACAAAGATAAGTTCCCGCTTCGATTCTATCAGGAATTACGCTAAATTCTTTAAAATTTAAAAGCTCGCCATCTGTGCCATAAATTTCAAGTTCATTGCTTCCTATACCTTTAATATCAAGTCCCGCATCGGCTAATATTTCACAAAGTTGCACAACTTCTGGCTCTTTAGCTACATTTAAAAGCTTAGTTTTTCCTTTGGCTAAAGCTGCAGCCATAATGATATTTTCACTACCTGTAACGGTGATCTTATCAAAAAGAATTTTAGCCCCTTTAAGCTTGCCATTTGCGATCACATAACCTTGCTTGATCTCTATATTTGCTCCCATTTTTTCTAAAGCACTTAAATGCAAATCAATAGGTCTTTGACCTATCGCGCAACCTCCTGGCAATGAAACCTCGCAATGCCCAAAACGTGAAAGCAGTGGGCCTAGTGTGAGTATAGAAGCGCGCATTTTACGCACGATATCATATTTGGCAATGGTTTGATTAAGTGTGGTTGTGTTTATAATTGCAGTATTGTTTTCAAAATTTGTTTTTGCGCCTAAATTTTCAAGCAAGGATATTAAGGTTTTAATATCTGCTACATTAGGAACATTGGACATTTTAACTTCATTTTTAGCAAGTATAGTGGAAGCGATTAAGGGTAGGGCGGCATTTTTAGCACCGCTGATTTGAACTTCACCTTGTAAAGAATCAACACCTTCAATTTCTAAAAAAGTCATATTTTTCCTTAAAAATTAAAATGCCTTATTATAGCATTCTTAAACTTTTGGAAAAATTATTTATTTTGCTGATTTTGAAGCTCTTGAATTTGTGCTTGGATAGTTGAAGATTGACTGATTAAAGTTGAGACTTGACTTTGCAAACTTGCAAGTTGATTTTTATCAGCATTGGCCATTTTTCCTGTAAGTTCAGCTATTTTTGCTTGTATTTGGGCTAATTTTTGCATTAATTGCGCAAGCTTATCAGTGCTATCACCTTGAGAATTGCTTTCATTATTTTTAGCATTTATTTCTTTATTTGATTTTTCTTTTGCTTCTTTGGAAATAGTGACTTCAACAGCGGAATTTGATTTTTGATTTTCTTTTACTTCTTCTTTTGTTTGACTATTTTCTTTATCCGAATTTATTTTAGCGTATTGATTTAAGCCGCTTAAAGCATTATTGATTTGCATAATTTTTCCTAATAAATTTTTACATCTTAAATATCGTCATTTTTTTAATATTTTTTATATTTAAAATCAATGAATTTTCATAAAATTACGGAGTATTTTTTTACCTTGTTGGCTTAAAATGGCTTCAGGATGAAATTGAACCCCGTAAATATCGTATTTTTTATGCTTAATCGCCATAATAACACCTTGAGAATTTTTGGCTAAAATTTTACATTTTTTAGGCATTTTGCTTATGTGCAAAGAATGATATAAACAAATTTTAATATCTTTTTTTATGCCTTTAAAAAGTGGATCTTTTTTAAAAATAAGGGTTGAAGTTTTACCATGGGTTGGATTTTCCATTTTGCTAACTTCACCCTTAAAGACTTTGGCTATACATTGATGCCCTAGGCAAATTCCTAAAATTTTTTTACTTTTTTTAAAGTATTTTATAGCTTTAAGGCTTAGTTTTGATTCTTCGGGAGAATTTGGACCTGGGGAGATGATTAGATGAGTAAAATCAAATCGGCTTAAATCTTTTACTTTTTTAAATTCGTCATTTTTAATAACTTTGCATTGATATCCTAATTCTTTTAAATAAAAAATAATGGTATAGCTAAAAGAATCGTAATTATCTATAAATAAAATTTTTTTCATTGTAAATGAACCTTTTTTAAGCCTCTAACAGAATTAATGCAATAAATTTCATCCGCCTCTATCAAATCTTTTTCATAAAGATTTTTTTCTTGCACATAGCCTAATTGCACTAAAAAAGAGCGATAAATTCCATTTAATAAGCCGCTATTTAAAGGTGGCGTATAAAATTTGCCATTTTTATTTATAAGTATATTACTTCTTGATCCTTCGCAAAGTTCATTTTTTTCATTGAAAAACGCTATGTCATAGCATGAATTATTTTTCCACAATGAAGCCTTATCTTCGTATAATTTTCTTATAGAACTTTTATGATATAAAAAATCACTTTTTGAATTTAATTTTTCCTTGCTTAAAAATAGGGTATTGTTTGTGTTATCTTTTATATGATGATAAGAAATATGATAATTTCCATTTTTTTCTAAAGTAAGTTTCACAATGGCTTGTTTGTGTTTAGTTTCAAGTTTGCTAGTATAAAATAAATTATGCTCTTTCAAAAAAAGCTTTTTATTTAGTTTGTGGATACTTAGGTTTAAAAACTCATTTGCATCGGCTTTTTCTTGTAATATTTGACTAAATTCTTTAAGTAAAATTTGAGTGTTAAAATCAAATTTTATAGCCGAATTTAAAAGCCTTTGTAGGTGTTGTTTGAAAAACAGAATTTTGCCATTTTTATAATACATGGTTTCAAAAAGAAAAAAATCTTTAGGCATTAAAAATTTAGCCTTTAATTTTAACTCATCAAATTCATCATTTAAATTAGAATCCCAAACCAAACCACCGCCTACGCTGTATTGATAATTTTCTCTTTTTTCTAAAGTGCGTATTGCAACGCTAAATTTGCTTTTATTTTTATGTATAAGTCCTATCGAACCACAATAAATTCCACGTTCTCTTTTTTCAAGATTTTCGATGAGTTTTATGGTTTCAATTTTAGGAGCACCGGTGATTGATCCACAAGGAAAAAGAGCTTTGAAAATTTTATAAAAATCAATATTTTTCTTTAAAGAGCCCTTGATTGTAGAAGTCATTTGGTGCAAAGTAGGGTAACTTTGTATCTTAAAAAGTTTTACTTTCATACTTTGTTTTTTAATAAGCTTAGAAAGATCATTCCTTAAAAGATCAGCAATCATCACATTTTCGCTTAAGTTTTTAATATCATTTTTTAAAAAAAGTTTATTTTCCTTATCTTTTTTTGGATCTTTATCTCGTTTGATTGTTCCTTTCATAGGTTTTGTGATGATTGTATTATTTTTAGTTTTGAAAAATAATTCCGGAGAAAAAGATAAAATTTCTCGATTTTCATCTTTAATATAAGCTTTAAATTGTGTATTTTGTCTTTTTAATAAAAGATTAAATAAATCAAAGCCATCAAGTAAAGTGTCAAAATGAAAATTTTGAGTGAGATTGACTTGATAGCTTTGACCTTTGGCAATCGCTTCTTTAACTTTTAAAAAATTTTCTTTATAGTTTTGAAAATTAAGCCCATCATAAAAAGAGGGTAAAAATCTATCCTCTTCAATAGAAAAAACAGAAAATTCCCTCCTTTTTTTGTAAGCAAAAAACACCAAATAAGCCTCTTTGCTTTTAAAATTATCATCATATAAATATTTATAAAATTCATAATCAGCAAGGATTATAAAATAAAATTTTTCTTTATGTTTTTTAGCAAAATTGAAATATTTTTTGCTTTGTTTTTGATTGCAAGCTCTTAAAATGTATTTTAGATCATAATACAAATACTTTCCAAAAACTGCAAAATTTTCAGCGCTCACTGATCTCCTTTGCAACTTGTGCAGCAAGTTTTAATTTGTCGTTATCAAAATGAGTATAAATTCTTGAGGTATTTAAGCTCGCATGTCCTAAGGCTTCTTGCACTAAAACTAAATCTTTTTGTTTTTTATAAAGCAAAGTGGCAAAAGTATGACGCAGCATGTGTGCTCCATTTTTTTGTTTGCGAATTCCTGCGCGAAATAAAAGTTGCTCAACGATGCGACTAACGTAAGATTGGGTTAGGGGAGTGCCTTTTTTATTGACAAAAAGCAAGGTATCTTTGCTCATATAGTTTATTTGGACATTTTTAAGCAAATGCTCTATGAGTTCTTTTTTAATCATAACAATACGGTATTTATTACCTTTTGATCTTATTCTTATAAGATAAAGATCGTTTTCTTCGCTAATATCGCCCATTTTTATGTTGATAGCTTCACTGACTCGAATTCCTGTAAAAATGATGATTTTGATAATGAGTTGATTGCGTATAGTATTGCTTTTAAAATCAGCATTTTCTATAGCATCAAGAAATTTTTTAACTTCTTCTTCGCTCATAAATTCGGGCAGTTTAACACCTTTAGAACCTGTAATTCCTGCCCAATTTTTAAGATTAATATCAAAGATATGAGATTTACCATCTTCTTCATTTTGTTTATCTAAAAAATCAAAAAAATTAATCACAGCAATTCTGTGATTTTTTTTACTTGCATCAGATAAAGATCCCGTAATACTGGCTAAAATTTCAACGATTAGCTCTTCATCGATTTGTTTTAAGGAATGGAGTTTGTAAAATTTCAAATATTCAAAAAGCTTTTTTAAAGGATTAAAATAGGTATTAACTCCGCTTAAACCTATATTTCTTGCTTTTTTTGCTAAAGCATCTAATTCTTCTATATTTGAAATGCCTTTGGTAAGCGCAAAATTGATTTTAGCTAAAATTTCTGGATTTTTGAGTTCTTTATTCGAAAGAGAATTGAGTTTAAATTTTACATATTTGGCCAACCAAAATAAAAAAGATTTTTCAAAACTTTCTTCACAATCTAAAGGATATTTCATTTTTATTTTCCCAATTTTATTTTAAAAGAATATTTTAGTATCAACTTAGTAAAAAAAAGCTTTTTATGAGTCGAAAAAACTTTTTAGACTAAAAAATATAAAATACTTAAAAAAGTATGATAAAAGGTAAAAATACATATTAAATTCTAATTTTGTATTGAAAACTATAATTTTCAAACTTTTTTATTTTTATGGAAATAAAGCGTTTGTTTATGCTTTAAAGTATGGATATTTCATATTTTAAATACTTTACCTTTTGTAGGTTTCTAATTTATCCATAAAATTTATTGTATAAATTTATTGATTTTTATTTGTATTTTGAAAACTAAATTTTAGCTTTATTATTTTTTTAGTTTTAATACCCTATTGCGAATTTTTGAAAATTATTTTTTACAATTTAAAGAAAAAGATTGTAATAAAATTTTAGAAAGAAAATTAAGAAAGTTAAAGGCAAGAAAATTTCTTGCCTTAGAGAATTATTTTTTTAACATTGGTTTATAAGGTCCGTAACGATGTTGTGTTGTAGAAAAACTATCATCATAAGGTCCAACATCCATATCCAAAGGTTTTACTTTTCTATCAGGAAAATCTTGATCTCTATGTGGTTTTACAGGACGAGATTGAGAATTCATATAAGCAGCTACATCATAAGATTCTTCAAGAGTTAAGCTAGGATCACCTTGAGGCATATTTTCTTTAATGTAAGAAGCTGCTTTGATTAAGCGATACATTCCTGCTCCTGTATTATAACTATCTTTTCCCCATAATGGCGGATAAATGTAGTAGGCTCCTTTGGTATCTTCATTTTTTAAACCTTGGCCATTTTCTTGGTGGCAAACTGCACATTTATCCATATAGATTTTTTTACCTTTTTTTGGATCAGCTGCTCTTGTGAGATAATCTATTTTTTTAAGGCTTTGACCTTCGATCTTAGCTCCCACTGGAACACCTTGAGACAGCCATTGCATATAAGTAAGCATTGCTTTCATTTCTGGAGAATTTTCAGGCATACGTTTGCCATTCATAGATCTTTCGTAACAACCATTGATTCTATCTGCTAGAGTGATCACTTTATCCGCTCTTGCATTATATTGTGGAAATCTTCCCCAAATTCCTACAAAACCTGCTTGATTTGGAACACTTCCAGCCGCTGCGTGACAGCTAGAGCAAGATAGATTGTTTCCGGCAAATCTTTTTTTTGGATCTTTTGCTTGAGGTCCAGTGTATTTGCTAGTTTCATTAAGAATTTTGTTACCAAAAATTACCATTTGGGCGTATTTAGAATCTTTTGGCATTTTGCTCTCATCGATCGTACCATCTTCATTTAATGCCTTAGGTAAAACCCATTTAGCTTTAGGCAAGTCAATACCTGTAGCACTTTTGGTTTTTTCTAATTTTTGATCAAGTGCAAATGCACAACTTCCAAATAACATCAATGCCAAAGCTACTGAAATTTTCTTTTTCATAAGCTTTTCTCCTTTTTAGAAAATTAAATCACAATTAATTATATAATTTTGGTTAATAAAAGTCAATGAAAATTAAAAAAGGATTAATCGTTAAATTTTTAATAAAAAACTAAAGTAATTTAAAATAAAATACATATTTGCAATATTTTATATAAGGTTTAATTTTCAAATGAAAAATTTAAGCATTCAAGAAAAAAGAGATTTAGATACTTGTGTTTTTCAAACTCTAGGACAAAATAATTTTTCCGATAAAATCGGTTTTTTTAAAAAAATATTTTTAAAAATTAAACTATTTTTTTATTCTAAATAATACCAATTAAAATCTTTTGCTGTATAGGAAATATCTTTAAAATCTGGAGATTCTATAAAGAATTTACATTTTTTATCTAAATTTTCTATACCATAGACTTTCATGGCCATTTTAGAATTATGTTTTAAAAGTTCTATACCAACACACGCTTGGTTATTGACTTTATAAAGTAAGGTTCCGCCCTCTTTTGGATCCATATTTAAAATATCCAAATTTGGATTTTTACTCATGTCATCTTTATTTTGACTAAAACTATAATGCAATTTATAATAAATCATAATATCTTGCATAGCATTTTTTAAATCCCATGTTATTTGTTGGATTATTTGCCCATCATTTTTATATAAAGTTAGAAAATCGTGATTTAAAAAATCATTAAAATTAGAATCTTTGTCTAAATTTTTGCAAGAATTGTAAGTTTTTAAAATTTGCACTTGATTAGATTTGATTAAAAGATCTAAACATTCTTTATTGTTTTTATAAAAATGGACTATTTTTGCATTTTCAACTTTAACATTTTTATCAGAAGTTTTTTTATAAGCAAAATCACTCAAATTTTCATAAATATTGGCATAGCTTAAAGAATATAAGCTTAAAACTATCGTAGCTATTTTTTTCATAGAAATAAATCCTTATGTTTATTTTTTAAAAATTCCACAACTTCTAAAATTTCATCAACGCCCTCTTTTTGAGAATCTTTTAATACTAAATCTATATTGTCTATATACGCCTCAATGGCTGATTCTAATTTCTCTCTTTTAACTCCAGCATATAAAAGCATAGCCTCTAAAACAATGCTTAATTCATATTGCAAATCTTCTAACTCTTCATTTAAGTTCTTTTGTTTCGACATCTTTGTTTTCCTTTTTTAATTCTTTGCTTTTGATAAGATCAAGAATTTGAGCTTTGATATAAGGGTAATTCGAGCTATCTTTATAAGCTGAAAATAAGCCACCGCTTGCATTTTTATGCCCTCCTCCACCAACTAATTTTTTAGCCATTAGACTAACGTCGATTTTACCATTTGCTCTAAAACTTAGCGTTTTTCTTGAACTTACATCAATAAAAAAATCATAGTCTGGATTTTTGATTAAAAAATCATTGCCAATGATGGAAGTATTTCCTATATTAACAGTTAAAATTCCTTTATATCCTTCATATTCTATGCTAAATTCATCTTTTAACTCCCCTAGTTTTTCAACAACAAAACTAGAAATTAAATTAGCAAGTGTATCATCATAATTTCTCATAAAAAAATCTTTTTTTATAAAGTGTATAGCATTTTCAAGCAAAATATGAGAATTTTCTTTTCCTATAAATTTAATAGCTCTTTCAAAAAGAAAAAATATATAATAAACCTGTATTTCTTTAAACATCACTCGATTGATTTCTTTAGCATTAGCAACTAAGCCTAAAAAAACTTTTCCAAGCTCAAAATTTTCATCCGCGTTTAACCAAATATCTACAGCATTAACTACATCAACAAAATGTGAAAGTTCTAAATTTGTATGGCAAATTTTAGAGAAAAAATCATAAGTGATTTTAGTAGCTGATCTTTTTGAGTCCAACAAATACCAAGGATATTTTTTTGCACACTCTTCCCCACTTTGATGGTGATCAAGTAAAAAAATCTTAATCTTTTTTTCTTGACATATTTTGTCAAATTCTTCGCATTGTGAAAGGCTTAAATTTAAATCCGTGATTAAAATAATTGCTTTTTCAAAATTTTCATCTTTTTCAATATCGCTTAAAATAGCATTAAAATTATCATTGATTTCTTTTCCATAGTTTGAATTGTAAAATTTCACATTCTTAAAATAAAAATGAGTGATAAATTGACAAGCATAACCATCAAGATCTGTATGTGAAAGATGATAAATTTTCATTATTTTCCTTAAAGTTCTATCTTAATAATACCTTCTGTATTGAAATTGGTATTTTCAGCAATTTCAGCAAAGCTTAGCACAACAATGTTAATATTAAAGTTATAACAAATATCGGCAATAAATTTTCTAAGTTGCGGCTCAACACAAAGTATGAAAGGTTTGATACGACCATTAGAAACCGCAGCCACTTCGGCTCTTAAAGTATCGACTAAAACGCCGGTTTGTGCTACGCTTAAAGGTAAATGATAACTACCGTCTCTAAATTGGACATTTTCCATTAAAATCGCCGAACTAGCAGAATCTAAAATAAAAATATCTAAATTTCCTTTATCATCTAAATACATATTTGTAATCATTCTTGCCAACGACGCTCTTACATGCTCTATAATCATGTCAAAACTTTTACTCACTTCGGCAATATCGCTAACTGACTCTAAAATAGTAAGCATATCTTTAATTGGAATATGATACTTGAGTAAATCTTTTAAAATCTTTTGAATAAGACTTACAGGTGCCACACTTAAAGCACCTTCAACTATAATAGGATAATCGTTTTTAACCTTATCTAAAAGGTTTTGCACTTCTTGACGTGTTAAAAGCTCGCTTGCATGTGATTTAATAAGTTCACTCATGTGAGTTGAAATCACACTAGCAGGATCGATCACTATATAACCATTAAGAGTTGCTTCATCTTTTAAATTCGCATCAATCCAAAGTGCATCGGAATTAAAAGCAGGTTCTTTGGTGGCTATACCCTCAATTTCTTCGGTGATAAATCCACTATCCATAGCCAAATATTTATCCGGATAAATTTCAGCACTCGCTATGGAAACTCCTTTTAATTTAAAGCTGTATTCATTAGGCTTAAGTCTTAAATTGTCACGAATTCTTATTTTTGGCATTAAAAATCCTAAGCTTTCTGCGATACTTCTTCTCATGGATCTAATTCTTTCAGTCAATTCGCTTTCAGCTAATTTTATAAGTCCATATCCAAGTTCAAGTTCTAAAATTTCAACCTTAAGAATATCATTAATTTTATGCTCTTCTTCTTTTAAAATTTCTTCTTCGCTTTTCTTAGCAGGAACTGCAGCATTTGGCGCAGCTGCTCCACCGCTAGCTGCAGCACTCGGCTTAGTCTTTTTAGCTGCCATGATTTCAATTTTACCCTCTTTTACTTGTTTGGTTAAAAATCCTAAACCTAAAAAGACTAAAGACATAAATCCTAAAGATAAGTGAGGCAAACCTGGTACTAAAGCAAAAATAAACAAAACAAAACCTACGATCAATAAGGTTCTGTATTCACTTAAAAGCTGATTTAAAGTTCCTTCTGCAAAATTATCCTCATCTTTACTTGCGCGAGTAATAATAATAGCCGTAGCTGTAGAAGTTATGAGGCCAGGAATTTGAGATACAAGTCCATCACCTATGGTAAGTATAGTATAGGTTGAAGCAGCTGTGGATAATGGCATATCGTGTTGAAAAGAGCCGATTAAAAAGCCTCCGATAATATTGATAATTGTGATAATAATACCAGCAACTGCATCACCTTTGATAAATTTACTCGAACCATCCATCGCGCCATAAAAATTCGCTTCAGCGATTATTTCTTGACGTCTTGCACGTGCTGTTTGTTCATCAATAAGACCGGCATTTAAATCTGCATCTATAGCCATTTGCTTACCAGGCATCGCATCAAGTGTAAATCTTGCTTGCACTTCAGAAACCCTAGTACTACCTTTGGTTACAACCATAAAGTTAATCAAAACAAGGATGCAAAATACGATTACCCCAATAACCATATTTCCACCAACCACAAATTCACCAAAAGAAGCGATGATCTCACTTACAACTTCAGGTCCATTTTGTCCCTCGCTCAAGATCATACGCGTTGTGGCGATATTTAATGAAAGTCTAAAAAGCGTTATGATTAAGATTAAAGTCGGAAAGGTGGTTAAATCGGTTGGTTTTGGAATATAAATAGAAATAAGGATAATCAAAACCGATAAGGCAATACTCAAAGCTAAAAAAAAGTCCAAAATAGGACTTGGCAAAGGAACGATAATAATAGCTAAAATACAAACTATAAAACCAACTATAGTGAGACTTTTAGCCTTTAAAACCGGTCCTATTAAAGGTCCTAAAAAAGGAAAAACAAGATCAAATATTTTATTTTTTTTTGCCATTTATTTTTTCATAATATCCGCTAAGGTTATAGAGCTTAAAAATCCATCTATTCTATCTTGTAGTTCTATAAGCATGGGCATAAGAGTGCAATTTTTCTCTTTATTGTCAGGACATACCCCACCACTACATTCAAAAACATTGACTTCTTTTTTTTCTACGCTATTTATAATTTCTTTGATGTTATATTCCTTAGGATCTTTTGCTAAAGTAAAGCCCCCTTTTGTACCTTTGAAAGAATTAAGCAAATTATCCCTAGCTAAGGTTTGCAAAATTTTAGCTAAAAAACTTTTTGGAATATTAAGCTCAGTGGATAGGAAATCTACATCTTGAGGTTTTTCTTTTTGAGCAATGTAAATTAAAGAAAGTAAAGCATATTCGCTTGCTTTGGTAAATAGCACAAATTTCTCCTTAGAATATATAGTTTTTAATTATAATAAAATTTTCTTAGAAAATGGCTTAAAAAATTAAATAAAAGTTATTTCAGTTTATTTTTGGTTTTTATTTGATAAAATCACGGTTTTTAAATTATACCAATCAGGAGGTCAATATGGCTTTAGATTCGGCTAAAAAAGCAGAAATTGTTGCGAAATTCGCTAGAAAACCAGGTGATACTGGCTCAACAGAAGTTCAAGTAGCTCTTTTAACTGCAAGAATTGCAGAGCTTACAGAACATTTAAAAATCTACAAAAAAGATTTTTCTTCAAGATTAGGACTTTTAAAACTAGTTGGACAAAGAAAAAGGCTTTTAAGTTATCTTAAAAGAAAAGATTATAATTCTTATTCTAAATTAATCAATGAATTAAATCTTAGAGATAAATAATTTTTATAATATCCTTTATTTAAAGGATATTATAAAATCTGTCTTTTGCCTTTAGAATCAGGCTCACTTAAAAATCCCTCTTTTGTTAATCTTTCTATTATGTTTGCAGAACGATTATAGCCTATATTTAATCTTCTTTGTATATAAGAAATACTTGTTTTTTGATCTTCTAGAATGATTCTTTTTGCATCTTCATAAAGCTCATCTACTTCATTATCATCTGAAAAAGTATCATTTACTAAAGATGAATTTTTAGAATCTTGCAAGAAATTTTCATCATAGCAAACTTCTTCTTGATCTTTTAAGAAATCTACAATTTTTTCTATTTCAAATTCACTTGCAAATGGGGCGTGTAATCTCACAATAGAACTTGTTCCAGGAGGGGTAAATAAACAATCCCCTCTTCCTAGCAAGCTTTCAGCTCCCATAGCATCTAAAATAACTTTAGAGTCTATTTTCTGCCCTACTTTATAAGAAATTCTACTTGGTAAATTTGCTTTGATAAGACCAGTTACCACATCTACAGAAGGGCGTTGAGTAGCAACAATTAGATGAATTCCGCTTGCTCTTGCCATTTGTGCAAGACGCCCTATGTAAAATTCTACATCTTTACCTGCAGTCATCATCAAATCAGCCAATTCATCGATAATAACAACGATAAAAGGTAATTCCTCGCCGCCTATTTCTTTCATTTTTTCATTGTAATTTTCTATATTTTTAGTTTTTGCATCCGCCATTAATCTATAGCGTCTTTCCATTTCCGCAACCATATTAGAAAGAGCATTAACTGCTTTTTTAGGATCTGTAATGACAGGGGTTAAAAGATGTGGGATGTCATTGTAAATACTAAATTCAAGCATTTTTGGATCGATCATCATTAAACGTAAAGTTTTTGGAGAATTGCGATATAAAAGGCTTAAAAGCATAGAATTAATCCCTACGCTTTTTCCACTTCCAGTTGTCCCTGCTATTAACAAATGAGGTAATTTTTTAAGATCAGTCACAAAAGCATTACCTACAATATCTTTTCCTAAAGCTATAGTTAAAGGGCTTTTAGAGTTTTTAAATACTTCGCTTTCTAAAATTTCACGCAAATAAATCGTTTGAATTTCTTCATTTGGAACTTCAATTCCCACTACATCTTTTCCAGGAATTGGAGCTTGGATGCGTATAGATTTTGCCATTAAGGCCATGGTTAAATCATCTTGTAAATTTAAAATTCTACTCACTTTTACATCAGCACTTGGGCGAAATTCAAAGGTAGTTACTACAGGCCCAACATAGGTTCTAGTAACATCACCCCCTATTTTAAAACGGCGTAATTTTTCAAGTAAATTGTAAATTTTTTTATCAATTTCAAGCTCATTAACATCATATTTATGCTGCGAAAAATTAGCTAAAAAGTCAAGCGGTGGCAATTTAAAATCTTTTGGCTTTTCCATCTCTCCTTGTTCTATTTCTTTTAAAAGTGCTTTATTGAGTTCAATTTCTTTTGCTAAAATAGCTCTTTGTTTAATAATTTCCTCTTCTTTGTTTTCACTTTTAATTTCTTCTTTAAATTCATTGTCATCTTGTTCTCTAATTGCTTCAAAGGCTTTTTGAGTTTCTTCTTTTGATTCTTCTTGGAGTTTGATAACAGGAATTGGCTCGATATAAGGACGATCTAATTCTTCAACTACGGGCATAAAATCATCAGTATTTTCATTCATGCTTTCTATTTCTTTAGGTTTAAAGTTCTCTTCACTAAAATCTAAAATTTCAGGTTCTTCAAAATTTGCATGATATTGCATAGTTGGTTGATCGGCTTCTATTATTTCTTCTTTTGTTGCAGGCTCTTCAAAGATTTCTTTAGGCTTAATCACTTCTTGTTTTATTGTAAGATCTTGAGTTGTTTCTTCAAAATTGTATTTATTACCTTCTATGATATTATTTAAATCTGGTTCCAATTTATCATTTTTTTCTAATTCTTGAATTTCTTCTTTTACTTTATTTTCAAGTATTTCATTTTGATAAGCTTTGTATTCTTGCTCTAATTTTGCTTTTTGTATCAAATCTTCTCTTTGTTCTAATTCTTTGGTGAAAATTTTTGGTTTTATTTCTTGTTTTGGTAGTGAAATTTCTATATTTTTTCTTTTATAGCTTGGCTCATCCAAATTTCTACCCGTGGTATCTATTTGCTTAATTTCTTCAAGTTTTTTAGGTTTTAAAAAACGTTCTGGGATCATATCTACCTCTTCTTTTAAAATAAAATTAAATTCTTCATCAAGACTTATACTACTTCTACTAGCCTTTTGTGCAAAATTTCTAACCTGTTGAGAATTTTCATAAACAAAACTTTTTGCCTCTTTTAAACTTTCTTTATCAATTTCTACTTTTTCATCTAAAATTTGATTTTTTAATTTTTCAAAATTTTCTTTAGCTGTTGTGATAGAATTTTTACTTGCATTAATATTATTGATTTTTACCAATTCTTCAACTTCACTTAAAGTATTAACTGGATGTTTTTGCTTAACCTCGATAATTGGAGCTTGTGGTTCTGATTTTCCTATATCATCCTTATCGCTATCTCCGCCGAAAACTCTCATTAAAAGTGTTTTTAAAGCATGTTCTAATTTAAGTAAAATAGTAAAATTTAACTCTATTTTTAAAAGTTCTTTTGCAAATTTTGGAAAGAGTAAAATCAAAGAAAAAACAAAAAGTAAAAGTGCAAAAATACCACTTCCAACATGCCCTAAAAGAGTGGAAAAAACAGTATAAACGAATTCTAAAATATAGCCATAACCTCTATAAAGCACAGAAAAAAGTAGAAGTAATGAAAAGAAAGCAAAACCTATACCAAAAAGTTCTTGACGTGAAAAATTTTCTATTTTATAGCTTCTTTTGTAGTAAAAATAATTTAAAATAAATAAGAAAAAAGGGTAATAATATCCAAATTCCCCAAATAAAAATAAATTTATTTTATAAATCCAACTCCCCATACTAGGAGTTAGCATACAAAGACATAAATAAAAAATACCAAAAGTAGAAATAGTAAAAATGGCTTCTTTTTTGATGTTTTTTCCTTAAAAAATATTTTTTAAAGAAGCCATTATAGCATAATTTTACATATAATTTAATAAACTAAGTTGAGATATAGTAGTGCTTGCTTTAAGGGAAGCTTGGTATGCAAGTTGGGTTTGCATTAAATTCATCATCGCTTCGCCATAATCAACGTCAATAACATTTGTTTTAATACTTTGCACATTCACACTTAAAAAACTCACTCGAGTATTTACCCCATCTATGATATTGTGATAAGCACCCATAGTTGTATTAAGTTTGCTTACATGATCAGCCAAGTGATCAAGCCTTTCTAAAGCGCCTTGCATTCCTGTATTTCTAGGATCGGCTGAATTTCCATCTGCTCTCATATTGCCACTTAAAACTGCATCGATCATAGTATCAAGATCTTTTATAAGATCTACATTTGGTTCATCTATAGTTAAAGCATTGTTTGCACTAAAGCTAAAATTTGGCCCACTTTGAATTTGTGCTGTTTCAGTATAAGGAGGTACTGGAAAATGACCACTTTGAGAATCGCTTAAAGAAATTCCTATGTTCGTTCCTGAAGAAAGTTTATCTGTAACGCTAATACGTCCTTTATAATCCATACTAACATCTACAGTTGCTTGAGAATCTTTTATGAGTTGTTGGATATTGTCATAACCTGTAGCATCAACCTTGTTATTGTTAGCTGTGATGCTTTGAGTAGGCACTTTATCAGAGGCAAACATACCGATGATATTATTAATTTGCCCATAAGTTATTTCATCTGAAGGAGTTACTACCCCGCTATTTCCTGTCGTAGGATCGGTATGCATGATAGGAAAACTTATAGTTTGTCCAGGATTATTAGGATCGGGATAGCTTACGGTGGATTTTCCCAAATCTATCGTTACATCATAAGTTTTTCCACCCTTGGAATTGACTTTTAAATTTAAGGTGGTACCATTTAGACTATCTCCTGCCATCACCTCGCTAAGTTTGGTTGAATCTGTTGCATAGGCATTACTTCCCTTGATAACTTGAGAAACATTGCCATAAACAGTGTTGCCATCTTTTTCAAAATAAACATTATCATAATCTGCACCGTTGGCTTTATTACCATCTGAATCAGTCATATTGCTTTTAATGAAATCGGTTTGGGCTAGACTAAAGCTAAATTTTTGTTTAGTTCCATCCTTTTTCGTTAATTCAATTTCAACTGGAGTTTTTGGATTAGTGATATCACCATTTTGTATAGCAGCCTTCATGACTTCGTTGGTAATATCTTCCATTTTAAGATCATTTTCTTTGGCAAATTCCAGCATACCTTTAAAATCTTCAGTTTTTTCCATTTGCGGAGTATAGGCTACGGCATGAAAGTCTAATTTATTATTGCCTTGTTTTAAATCTGTGATTTGAATTTGACCGCTATTGTTGATGCTTACTTCTACAACTTTATTGTTAGGAGTGTTGCCATAAAGTGCGCCGATTTGTTCTAGCACATCTTCTATTTTATCATCTGGTTTTACCAAAACTGCACTTTTAAAGCTTGTGCCATCTGGTTTAGTTCCTTGAACATAAAGTGTCGAAGGTGGAAAATCAAGCTTTTTATCTTTATCTTCAAAATCATCATATGGATCTAATTTTCCATCTTTTACATAATTTTGTCCGATAAGCTGTTTCCAAGCAGAATCTCCATTTAAATACTCTTGTTTGTCTGCTTCAGCGTAACGATTATCCTTAAAGCTGATATTGGTGGTAATTTGCTTTTTATAGTCTCCATCGGCTTTGAAAAAGAGATCCCAACCAGGGATATTGTAAGGACTTTCAGTTCCTGAGCCAGTTACAACGTTGATATTATTTTTATCACCATAATAATTACCATTAGAATCAAAAGGTTTGTTCGCAACTTGAGAACCGGCAAAAAGATATTGACCATTGACGCTAGTATTTGCAAGTTGCAGAATGCTTTCTTTGATACGTTGCAATTCTTTTGCTATCGCTTCTCTTGATGTTTGAGAATTACTATCACTAGCTGCTTGAGTAACTTTAACTTTAAAATCTTCTAAAAGCTTAACCATATCTTGCAAGGCTTTCATGCTATTTTCGGTTAATTCTTTAGCAGAACTCGTTGCTTGCTTAACCTGCTCTAGCGTTTTTAACTCATATTCTAAACGAGTATTGTCTATATAGGTGCTTGCATCTTCGTAAGAATTTTGAATTTTCAATCCTGAAGCAAGTTGTTGAGAGATCTTATATAAGGCACTTTGCCCACCCATTGAAGTGCTAACAGAATTGGTGAAATTTAATTTATTTGTAATTCTCATTTTTTTCCTTAAAAAATTAATAAACTAGAATCTTTTGTCAATATTGCTACAATTTATAAGCAATAAGTGTTCCAAAAAATCAATTCTTATATTTTTTTAAAATATTTTTTATCAAAACCTTTATTTTAAATTGTTTTTTAGCTAAAAGAAATATAATTATAGTTTTAATTAAGCCCGAGTGGTGAAACTGGTAGACGCGCCAGACTCAAAATCTGGTAAGGGCAACCTTGTGTCGGTTCGAGTCCGACCTCGGGCACCATTCTATCATAACTTCTTAATTTCATACTTACAATAATAAAAAATGAAATTTTCTATCTTGTTTAATCTAGATTCGATATCAGTCATTTCTATTTCAAAAATAAAAGTTATCATATTAAGAGCTTTATAATATTGAATAATTTTCCGATATTTATAAGGAAATATTTATTAAAAGGAGTATTTAATGAAAAATATTATTTTTTTACTTTTATTTTTAGGTTTTCAATTATCTTTAATGGCTGATGAAGAAAGCTATAAAAAATTTAAAACTGGTAGAGAAGCTGTAAATTGGTGGATACAATTATATGGAAATAATATTTTATCCAAAGAAGAAAGAGATATAGTTTATCAATATACTTATGGTGATTTTGTAGTGATCAATGAAAAATTAAGAAATGGAGAAGGACTTTATTCTTTAAATGAAAAACAAAAGGATATGGTGAAAAAACTTGACAAAGCTTTAAGAAAAACAATCATATTTGAAAATTTAATTGTTTATCGCTATGAAAATTTAAGTTTTATATTTAGACTTTTAGATCAAGGTTATTTTTCAAAAATTTATAAAAATGGAAAATTTACAGATCGGGCCAAAACTTATCTGGAGTTAATCAGTCATAAAAAATATAGAGACTATGGTTTTATGTCTACTACAGCAATTAGAAATAGTGTATTTCAGTCAAGGCCGGTTGAACTTGTTATAAAAGTTCCAAAATTTTCAGATACACTTTTTGTCTCTTTAAAAGGACTTGCTGCATTTGAAACTCAATATGAATTACTTTTTCCAAGAAATAGAGTTTTAACCATAGAAAGTTATGAAATATCTCCGGATAAAAAAAGACTGACAATTTATGTTAAAATGACAGGTCCTTGTTATATAAATCAACCTTGTGAGATTGAAAAAGTAGATAATTTAAAACAACCATCAGAATTTTAGTTAAATGAGATAAATTCTCATTTAACTTGATGATATCTGATTTTTTGAAAATTTGAATCGCTTTTATATTGTTTTATTTCTCTTAATTTAATATAAAATAAGCAAATTCTTTATCTTCAAATAGCAATTATTTATGTTTATTTATTGCCCTCTTTTTAAAATTATTACTTTTTATCTTAGCTGGATTAAAATTATTTTTACAAATTTATATCTTTAAATATTTTTAGATAAAATACAATCATATCCATAAAAATTTTT